>URLU01000025.1 GCA_900548765.1 uncultured Lachnobacterium sp. | reverse complement strand
CACCGTTCTGTGCTTTCGGTATTTCATCAACAATAGCAGTTCCATCATCATTTATAGTGCCATTATATAGGTCATACTCAAAAGTGAAGCCCTCAGATGTCTCCACACTCAGATATACTCTCACTGAGCAGTCCGCACTCACATCAAATGACTTCTTAAGCTCAACCTCCCCTGCAACTGTGGCCTGGCTTCCGGAATCAAGTATGGCATTTCTATCCATTGACAGAGCATTTATCAGGTCAATTCTCTCACACTCTTCTACCTTATCCCCAGTCTTGCTGGCAGTTTCTGAAGTTTTACTGTCTTCTGACTTGTCCTTGGAATCAGTATCATCCTCGTCTATCTCAGGATTATAGCCCGTTCTCTCAACTATCAGGTCAAAGGCCTGTATGCCATATTTTCCAGTATTGAGGTTCACATCATTTGATGTATCAAATACGATTTTACCATTTGACACTGTAGGAGCCTCTGCCATTTTACCACTGACCACATTACTGAATTCTTCCTGTATTCCCTCGTAGTCAGTTCTGACTTCCGTTGCCCGGCTCTCTCCATCCACAAATAAAAATGTCAGATTTCCCTTGTAGGATTCACTGAGTGGTAAAGTCACATCTCCGACAAATTTAATTCCATCCAGTTCAAGCGGATACTCATTGGCTCCAAAATATACACTTACCTGTGTAGTTTCCGTATATTCCTTTGGCACAACAGACACATGTACAGTATATGTCTCTGCTTCAAAGTCCGTATCTATCACATCCACGCTCCAGTTTTCAACCTTGCTGGCTTCCTCCTCCAGTGTGGCTTTGATATTGCTCTGTAAATTAGACATATCTGTCACCAGTATGTCAGTGTTATCCTGAATGTATGAAATTGTATTTGTCAAAGTTTCCACCCTTGTGTGTAAAAATACAGTGGCTGCACCAAGCGCAGCCACCACTATTACGTCAAGAGCGATTAAAACAATAGCACCCTTTTTCATTCATTATGCCTCTTTTATTCCTCAGGTTTAACGATTGCAATGTGTACATCATCAAGCTGCTTCTGCTCTACAACTGCAGGTGCGCCCATCATTACATCCATTGCATTCTTGTTCATTGGGAATGGAATAATCTCTCTGATACTTTCCTCTCCACAAATTAACATAATCATTCTGTCTACTCCAGGAGCGATACCAGCGTGTGGTGGTGCTCCATAGCAGAATGCATTGTACATTGCAGGGAATTTTGCTTTTACATCATCCTCGCCCAGGCCTACAAGCTTGAATGCCTCAATCATGATTTCAGGGTCATGGTTACGGACAGCTCCTGATGAAAGCTCTACTCCGTTACATACAAGGTCGTACTGGTAAGCAAGAATCTCAAGCGGCTCCTTGTTCTTAAGCGCATCCATTCCGCCCTGTGGCATAGAGAATGGGTTATGGCAGAACTCAAGCTCTCCTGACTCCTCACCAATCTCATACATTGGGAAATCTACAATCCAGCAGAACTCATATGTATCCTGCTTCATATGTGAAGGTACTGCTGCACCCAGTAATTTTCTAAGAACACCGGCTGTCTTCTGGGCTGCAAGCTTCTTACCTGCTGTGAGTCCGATAAAATCGCCCGGCTTAAGGTTAAGCTTATTTTTAACCTCATCTTTTCTCTCCTGAAGGAACTTAGCGATTCCTCCAACCAGCTCACCATTTTCATCAACCTTGAACCAGTATGCCTTGTTGGCTGTAGCAACCTCTACCTCAGCACACATTGCATCAATCTGCTTTCTGGTACCTGTGTAGCCGTCACATACAACAGCCTTTACTGTCTGTCCCTCGAATGGTCCGAATCCACAATCAGCGAGAAGCTCTGTTGCATCCTGAAGGATTAAGTCAATACGAAGGTCCGGCTTGTCGGAACCATACTTGTCCATAGCCTCAAGATATGGGATTCTCACAAATGGGGCCTGTGAAGCTGTATGATATACACCATGCTCTGCAAATACAGGTGGAAGAACCTCCTCAACTACTGCAAAGACATCCTCCTGAGATGCAAATGACATCTCCATATCAAGCTGATAAAACTCTCCTGGTGAACGGTCTGCTCTGGCATCCTCGTCACGGAAGCATGGAGCAATCTGGAAATACTTATCAAATCCAGATGCCATAAGTATCTGCTTAAACTGCTGTGGAGCCTGTGGAAGAGCATAGAACTTTCCAGGGTGATTTCTTGATGGTACAAGATAATCTCTTGCTCCCTCTGGTGATGAGCATGTAAGGATTGGAGTTGTAATCTCCATAAATCCAAGTGCTGTCATTCTCTGGCGGAGCTCAGCAACAATCTTGCTTCTGAGCACGATATTTTTCTTTACCTCTGGATTTCTGAGGTCAAGATAACGATACTTGAGACGGGTATTCTCATCAGCATCCTTTGACTGGTTAATCTCAAAAGGAAGTGCATTGTAACGGCATTTTCCAAGTACATTGACAGCTGTTGGAACTACCTCAATCTCTCCTGTTGGAAGCTCAGCATTCTTGCTTGAACGCTCACGGACTTCTCCAACAACCTGAATAGTAGACTCCTTATTAAGCTCATCGATAACATTCATCATTTCCTCTGTTTCGATGACAATCTGTGTTGTTCCATAAAAATCTCTGAGGATTAAGAATCCCAGATTTTTGCTTACTTTACGGATGTTCTCAAACCATCCTACAAGTGTAACCTGCTCCCCTGCATTTGCAAGACGAAGCTCGCCACAGTTGTGTGTTCTTGACTGTGTCATTTTGTTTTGCTCCTTATATATCATATTTTATTTTATCTTAATTTACTCGCCAGCCTAAGCTGCCACCGCAGCTTCTCTGTCTGTCAAAGTATGCAATAAAAGCTGCTGGTAGCAGGTTTTATATATGCCTAACAGCTTAAATCGCAAGTATTAAAAAATTAGCTGCCTATAAAAATTATCTGTTGAAGAACTCTACAAACTCCTCGTAGCCGTCCTTCTCAAGCTGCTCCTTCTGGAACTTTTTGTTTTTGTTCATTCTCACAACAAGCACCTGCTGTCCTGCTGCCCTTGCCTCTGATGCCTGTTTCATGACATCCACAAGCTTGTCCGCAGGATATTTTTTCTCAACAAGATAAGCGACCTTCTTTGGACTCTCCGGAATCTTGAAGCCACTCTCCATAAGAAGGAGGATAATTCTCTCAAAACCAATTGAGAAACCACAGGCTGGCACATCATTTCCAGTAAACTTGCCAATCATCTTGTCGTAACGTCCGCCGCCACCGCAGGCTGCACCAAGCTCTGGCATGGCAATCTCAAAGATTGTGCCTGTGTAGTAGCTCATACCACGGACAAGTGTAGGGTCAAATACAAGGTTGAACTCAGCTCCCTTTGTGGCATTGACAGCCGTTGCTATCTCTGTCATATTTATAACCACTTCTTCGTCCAGATATTCTCCCAGAGTGTTCTTTAAAAGCTCTACTCCCTCTGCCACATCCTTCTTGTCCTGTAAAAGTGCAAAAAGGTTGAGATATTTGTCAATTGACTCCTGTGGATAGCCATTCTTTGCCAGCTCCTCAGATACGCCCTCGACTCCAATCTTGTCCATCTTGTCAAGAGTGATGAATACGCTGTCATAGTCCTCCTCAGCAAAACCGCTGTAGGCAGCCATTGCCTTGAGGATTCTTCTCTCGTTTATTCGAATCTCAAAGTTTTTGAATCCCAGACGTCCAATTGTTGTAGTTGTAGCTGTGATAAGCTCTATCTCAGCAAGATTGCTTGGCTCTCCTAAAATATCAATATCGCACTGTGTGAACTGTCTGTAACGTCCTCTCTGTGGGCGGTCAGCTCTCCACACGCTTCCCATCTGTAATGCCTTAAATGGTGAAGGAAGGTTGTTTGCATTGTTTGAATAAAAACGTGAAAGTGGAACTGTAAGGTCATATCGCATACCAAAGTCTACTATATCAGCCTCTTCCTTTGCGTTCTCTAAATCAAGCTTCTCTCCTCGCTTCATTACCTTAAAGATAAGCTTTTCATTTTCTCCTCCCTGCTTGTTGGAAAGGTTTGCTATGTTTTCCATGCATGGTGTCTCTATAGGTGTAAATCCAAAGCTGCGATATGTGTCCTTGATTACGTTTGTGACATAATCTCGGATTTCCATCTCAGCTGGTAATATATCTTTCATGCCGTTTACAGGCTTTTTGCTTAATGCCATCTGACTTCCTCCATCTGATTTTTTGTATACCACTAGTCATTATAATCTGTTTTTCTGCGAGAATCAATCCCAGAGGTGGGGTATATTTGATTTTTGTTTGCCTGTATTCGTTGTATAGACATGCGATGTCGTGATGATTGCAAAGCTATTGTTAGTAATGTGGATGATATGAAAATAACAGCAAACTACACACCTATCGGTATGTAGTTTTTAACTATTCGTTATTGCATCGAATACTATTCTTTCTAAATACTCTTTCTTTGATAAATCACCCAAATACTAATCCAATGCTTTATTTTTCCTCAAACAGCTTCTGCTTCCTCTCAATCATCTCATCAATCCTTGCAATATACTGTCCCACATCCTTGACATTCTCACATCTCTCGATTCTGTGTGTACCATCCGGATTAGGCTCAGCCCAGACACGTTTCGTAGAAGCCCCGGCTCCGCACGCCACGATTGTCTGTTTCTCCTCCATAATAAGGATATTGTATACACCAGCCTTGCCTGCCTTGGCATAGCCCACATTCTCCATATTACCAGCCATACCCTTCTGGCGGTAGAGGTAATATGGCTCAAGCCCTATCTCCCTGCAGTATTTCTCACAGACACTCATATGCTCCTGCGTATTCACCATCTGCATATCCTGATATCTGTCCTTAAAAACAGTCAGGCGGGCGGCTCTCTTTATAGCCAGCGAATGGATTGTCACATTATCTGGATTAAGCTCCTTTATGACCTCCATGGTGTGCTTCACGTCATCAATGCTCTCCTCTGGAAGTCCCATGATTAAATCCATGTTTATATTGTCAAAGCCCAGCTCTCTTGCCAGCTTAAAGCTCTCAATCGTGTCCTCTACAGTATGGTGTCTTCCGATTATATCCAGTGTCTCCTGCTTCATGGTCTGTGGATTTACCGAGATACGGCTGATTCCGTTTTTCTTTAGAGCCATAAGCTTTTCTCTAGTGATAGAGTCAGGGCGTCCTGCCTCAACTGTAAATTCCAGACAGTCCTTCAAATCAAAGCTGCACCTTATCTTCCTTATCAGCCTGTCAAGCTGGTATGGCTCAAGAGTGGTCGGTGTGCCGCCGCCTATATAGATTGAGTTAAGCTTTTTGTGATAAAATTTCTGGGCCGTATAATCAATCTCTTTTTCAAGCGCATCCAGATACCTGTCTACTGATTTACGCCATACGCCAAGGGGGTAGGATGTAAATGAGCAGTAGGCACAGGTGCTTGGGCAGAATGGTATGCCTATATACAGGCTGTAACCATTGTCATAGTCCACCTTGTCTAAGAGGTCTTTCTCTCTCTTTGCTATATCCACAGAAAGCTGTGCCTTCTCGTCACTTGCCAGATAGACATCCTTCATATATCGGAAAACCTCATCATCTGAGGCTCCCTCATCCAGAAGCTTCATGGCAATTTTGGTAGGTCTGATTCCTGAGAGGGTTCCCCATGGAAGCTCCCTGCCAAGCCCTGTTGACACCATCTTGTAAAGTTCCTGCTTTAAGACATTTTTCTTTTCCTTGCGGTCGAGCCCTTCAGTCTCACAGAAGCTGTATACTGACGTGGGCTCATCTCCCCTGCTCCATAGGAGTTCGATTCTCTCATGCTCTCCTGCTGCCTTATTCACATCTGCTTCTGTATTATGAGCTTCATTCTCCTTAGCTTCTACCTCTTCATCGCTTCCATCTATAAAGCGAATCTCAAATCTATGGCTTGCCCCTTCAAAATCAATCTCTGTATCATCTGTTATCAGATGGCTGGTACAGGCAAGATTTTTGTTTTCAGAGAAGTTTGCCGGCTCCCTGTAATACATCTGTATGTCTTCCTTCGGGAAAAACTCCTTGAGAAGTGAGTGTACATCATATTCAAAATCTGGTTTATTAAACGTAACTATTATCATAAGTAAGGGTTATACATCCTCTCATTTTCAATACTTGTAATATCATTGTGTCCCGGATAAACAGTGGTTCTGTCCGGAAGTTCCATAAGCTTTTCCTTCACGCTCCGCACAAGGTCTGACATGCTGCCATTTTCAAAGTCTGTCCTGCCGATTGACATACAAAAAAGCGAGTCTCCCGTAAAAACCACATCTTCATATGGGAAGTAGTAACAGCAGCCTCCCGGTGTGTGTCCCGGTGTAAAAAGCACTCTTATATGAAAGCCCGCTAAGTCTATTTCCTGCTCATCCCTTAAAAATTCATCAGCCGAGAAAACCAGCTTTTCTCCCATCATCCAGCTTGCATTTATCTGCGGATTCTCAAGTGTCTCCTTTTCTCCCTCGTAGGCATATATCTTTATGCCAAAGGCATCTGCCAGCTCTCTGGCCCCTGTGGCATGGTCAAAATGCCCATGGGTCAGCAGGATTGCAACAGGCTTTAAGCCATCTGCTTTTGCCCTTTCAGCAAGCTTATCTGCGCTGGCTCCCGGGTCTATTATAATCGTTTCCTTTGTATCTTCATTTATTACAAAATAGCAGTTTGTCTGCACTGGTCCTACTACATACTGGTTTATTTTCATATGGCGCAACCTCGTCCTCTCTTTTTTGCAGCTTATTCATTAACTTATGTCCATACAGAAGTGTCAGAAACCACCGACTTTCTAGCCGGTGGTTCTCTCTACATCAATAACACTATCTATCTGTCTTATTTTTTCAACAAGGCTTCCAATCTGCTGGCTTCCTTTTATGTTAAAGAATACCTCAATTGTGGCTATTCCCTGCTTGCTGGTCTTTGAATTAATGGAATTGATATTGATTTCCTTTTCCATAAAAACCTTGGAAATATCTACCAGAAGTCCTGACCTGTCGTTACAGAATATCTTAAGCTCTGCCTGATACTCTGCTGTATCATTATTGAATACATCCTCCTGCCATTCAGCCTCTATGAGCCTGCTCTTTTCTATCTGTGACAGATTGATAATATTTATACAATCTGTTCTGTGGATTGAGATACCACGTCCCCTTGTGACGAAGCCGACTATCTCATCCCCCGGCACCGGACTGCAGCATTTTGAAAAATGGACAGCCACATCATAAAGTCCCTTGACCACAATTCCGCTCTTGGACTTCTTTTCCGGCACCTGACCCGGCTGCTTTTCTCCAACGCTGTCCAGAATATCCTTGTCTGTGACAGGAAGAGCATGGTCCTTCTTGTAGTCCTCATTCATCCGGTTTACTACATGGCTTTCCTTGAGTCCGCCGTGTCCTATTGTTGCAAGACAGGTGTTCCAGTCACGGAAACCATATTTTCTGAGGATTTTTGCCTGATACTCAGGTCTGTTTACCTCGTTAAAATTAATTCCATGGGCCTTGGCATAGTTTATCAGAGCGTCTTTTCCCTTGAGGATGTTCTCCTCCTTAAGCTCACTCTTAAACCACTGATTTATCTTGTTCTTTGCCTGAGTGCTCTTTACAATCTTAAGCCAGTCCCTGCTCGGTCCCTTGGAGTTCTGGGAAGTGATAATCTCCAGTCTGTCTCCATTTTGGATGACATAATCAATAGGTACAAGCTTTCCGTTGACCTTGGCGCCCACCATCTTGTTACCCACTGCTGAGTGAATACTGTAGGCAAAATCTATAGGTGTTGAACCATTTGGCAGATTTTTGACATCGCCAGATGGTGTAAATGCAAATACTGTGTCAGAGAACAAATCCAAATCGCTCTTCAAGAGGCTCATAAACTCTCTGTTGTCCGACATATCCTGCTGCCACTCAAGAATCTGTCTGAGCCAGCTTAACTTCTCTTCCTCTGTAACGGTGGCATTGGTAGCATTACCATTATTTGCCTCCTTATACTTCCAGTGGGCAGCGATACCATACTCAGCAGTACGGTGCATCTCGTAGGTTCTTATCTGAATCTCAAAAGGCATTCCGCTTGGTCCGATAAGTGTGGTATGCAGTGACTGGTACATATTCTGCTTTGGCATGGCAATATAATCCTTGAAACGTCCCGGAATAGGCTTATACTTCTCATGCATTATTCCAAGCACCGCATAGCAGTCCTTTATGGATTCTACGATAATTCTGATTGCAAACAAATCATATATCTGGTCAAGTGTCTTATCCTGATTGACCATCTTCTTATATATACTAAAAAAGTGCTTTGCGCGTCCTGATATATCCGCCTTAATGCCTGCGTCAGTTACTGTCTTTCTGACCTCATCCACAAGTCCCTGAATATAGTCATCCCTGACATTTTTTCTCAGGGCAATCTTCTCCACCAAATCATAGTAGGCATCCGGATAGAGATATTTCATGGACAAATCCTCAAGCTCTACCTTTATCTTGCTGATACCAAGCCTCTGTGCGATTGGACAGTATATGTCCTGAGTCTCTCTGGCAATCCTGAGCTGGGCTTCCTTCGACTGGTACTTAAGTGTACGCATATTGTGAAGTCTGTCCGCAAGCTTTATGAGAATAACCCTGATATCCTTTGCCATGGCAAGGAACATCTTACGCAGATTCTCTGCCTGCATCTCAAGTCTGTCTGCATTCTTGTCCTTCGGATCCTTGTTGGAATTGTCTGTCAGGTGCAGATGCTGCAGCTTTGTCACACCATCCACAAGCAGGAAAACCTCTTCACCAAACTCAGCCTTCATCTCCTCGTCAGTCATTACAGTATCTTCCAGCACATCATGGAGGAGCCCCGCCGCTATGGTCTCCTTATCAAGCTCTAAGTCTGCAAGAATAATCGCAACACACAAAGGGTGCATGATATATGGCTCTCCTGACTTTCTCACCTGTCCCTTATGGGCATCATAAGCAACCTTGTAAGCCTTCTCTACAAGGGATAAATCCGCTGATGGATGATATTTCCTTATGCTTTCAAGCAAATCATTAAAGAGTTCGTCAGGGCTGACAAATTCCTTGCTCTGCCTTATATTACATGTGTCTGAACGAAATTCCTGCTCCAGTTTTTCTAATTCTTCTGCTGATATGTCTGCCAAATGTCTCACCTACTAACTTTTCCAAGCATTTATTAAGATATTCTAACATATAAAAAACGGATTGCAAAGTGAAAGTTAGTATCTAAAGACTATGCCAGAAGTCTATTGCATCCGAAAGCCAGCCTTCGACAGAAAGCCCTATACCAAGTCCATAGCTGTGACCACCCGTTTTGCCAAATTTACACTTACATGGTATTCCCAGTTTTTCGCAGGTGCTGCGCATCAAAATGCTGTTAACAAATGGTACAGTTCCATCATCCTCATTAGCTGTCAGATATACCGGCGGATAGCTTTCATCCATGAAATCGACCAGATTATATGGTGCTAAATCCTCCCATCCAAACTCAGCCCCTCCTATGCGGCGCAGGAAATCTCCCTGTCCCTTATGTATGGGATGTCCAACAGGAAATTTCTGGTATACATCATAAAAGCTCCGCATATCACAGGCTGTATAACCAAGAAAAATCATCTCCGGCTTAGGCAGGCCAGCAGCCTTCCAGCCATAGTTAGTTGAGCCTATCTCCCCTGAAAGAGTTGCTCCGGCCGAAAAACCTCCCATTATATAGTGTCCTTTTTCTACCTTAAAATTCTCTGCCTGCGCCTCGATAAAACGGATTGCCGTATGCATATCTTCAATTGCTTTATCCATAACAGGCTCCTGCTTTGTGCGGTAATATAAGACAAAGGCAGTGTATCCCAGACTGTTTAACTCTGCTGCAATCGCCATGCCCTCAATCAGTCCCCACTGGCGGTTAAAGCCTCCTCCCGGAATAACAAGTGCATATGGTTTGTTTTCTTCCGGTCCCGGAAAATGTAAGAGCACAGCCTTTTCCTTGTCCCACTGGCTGAGCCTTGTCTCCTCGTCATATATATGATAGACAAAGTTTTTGCCACTTGCAGCTAATTCCTCCATGCGGTGCAGAGCTGGTACAAAACCAACTGTCTCAAAGCCATAGTTTTTGAGCTGGTTGTTCCAGTGGTCCAGGGTCATATCCGTAAAGATATAAGAGGCAAAATCCCCATAGACTCCCGATTTTACTAAATCTCCAATTGTCATTTCAGGTGTAATTTCATGATACTTCATAGTTTCCTTGCTCCTTTTCTAATGATTACATGATTACAAAATCGTCAGTCCTGTTTCGGATTCATCTTGCGATAGGCAGATGGTGATTTTCCAACGATTGATTTAAAGGTACGATTAAAATGAGTCAGGGAAGAAAAGCCGATTTTCTCTGCAATTTTGGTAAAATTCAAATCAGTCTCTGCAATAAGCCTCTGGGCATGCAGTATGCGCAGTGTATTTATATACTGCACAATTGTACGGTTTGTGTATTTTTTAAATTCATGACAGAGGTAGTACTCACTGACATAAAACTGGGCTGCAATGTCCGACAGCCTAAGTTCATTCTGGTAATTATTCTCAATATATGAAACAACCTTTGCCATTCTGCTCTGAGTCTCAGGCTTTGGAGATGCTGCTGTACTTCTCATAACAATTAATAAAAGTGTATTGAGCAGATTCTCCATGACAGCCTCATGCAGGGCATCATTTTTCTCCTGCTCACGCATTATCTCGTTGAGCAGTGAATGTACCATTGAAGAAATTTTTGCATCCGGCTCATAAAGCCCACTGCTGTTTTTTAACAGCTCAAGCAGTGCCGGAGAAGCAATTGCAGCCTCGGTGAAGTAAAGTACAATTCTCTTAAAAGGCACATTCTTGTCTGAATAAGAGTAATGCATCACATATGGCTCAAAAATCATAAAGCTTCCGACTGGTGTCTCATACTGCTGTCCCTGCATGATGTGGTGACGGGCACCGCCCTCCAAAAAGTACAGCTCATAATACAGATGATAATGTGAATGAGACATATTGTCATTCATACCCTCCACACGCTGACAGGCAACACCTGCCCCATTTTCCATCAAAATGCCTGCTCTATCAACCATTTTTCTCTCCCTTTTGACCAAAATCCAAGTATCATCATAAAAAATCTTGTGCCATTTATCCACTTTTATCGGTTGAAATAGCAATATTTGTAAAATAATCACCCTCACACAGCAAAAATTGTGTAGCTTTGCTATTCCCATTTTGCTACGATTTTAGCACAAACACAAGAGATGTACAAAACTTGTTTTAAACAACTAAGGAGGTGACAAATATGGCACTAATGGAAACACATTATTACAGCTTTTCTCTGGGGAGCAACATCACACTGAACGTGTTCGTTCCTACTCCGGGAAGCAGTGAGGAAATCACTCAGATAAACAACTCAGTGAAATATGATTATGAAGCCGGCCTGCCTGTTTTGTATCTGCTGCACGGAGCTTATGGCGATGCATTCTCATGGATTCGCTATAGCAATATTGACCGCTATGCCCAGGAGCGTGGAGTTGTGGTGGTTATGGCATCCGCAGAAAATTCCTTCTATCAGGATTTAAAAAGCGGTAAGAAATACAAAACATTCTTTACAGAAGAACTGCCAACTTTTATCCAGAGCGTATTTCCTGTCAGCAAAGACCGAGAGAAAACATATGTTGCGGGATTTTCAATGGGAGGTTACGGAGCCTGGTATCTGGGGCTGAGTCGTCCTGATATTTACTCAAAAGCAGCCAGCATGTCGGGAGCTCTGGATATTGCAGGACTTTATCAGAGTTCAACCATTCAGGAGAATGAAAACAATCCGTTTTCATGGGAGGATTCCTTTGGAGACCCTGAAAAACTCGCTGGAAGTAAATATGACCTGTTTGCCTTATACGACAAGGATGTTGCAGATGGCTGCGTCCCAAAACTATATCAGGCAGTTGGATTTGATGACTTCCTCTACAAGTCCAATCTCCATGTGAGAGATGAACTTCAAAAGAAGCATGCTGACCTTGTATACAAGGAAGATAAGGGCGGTCATGACTGGACATTCTGGGATAAATACATACAGGACATCTTAGACTGGCTCTTAAAGTAAAATAAGAAATGGAGAAAGTAATATGAGTAAAAATAATAATGCGGCAGCTATTGCCCAGTTTGAAAAAAATGCCAAAAGACCATTTGGCATGAGAGACAAAATCGGTTATGCTGCGGGAGATTTTGCAAATGATTTAACATTCGTTATCGCTGCACTTTTTATGATGAAATTCTACACAGATATAATGGGTGTCAGCGCAGCTTTAGTTGGTACACTTATGATGACAGCAAAGATTGTGGATGCCTTTACTGATGTGGCAATGGGACAGGTCGTAGATCGTTCAGGCTACACAGCAAAGGGTAAATTTGCTCCATGGATCCGCCGTTTCGCCGGTCCTGTTGCAGTAGCATCCTTCCTTATCTTTGCACCATATTTTGCAGATAAGCCAATGGGCTTTAAGATTTTCTGGATGTTCTTTACCTACATCCTCTGGGGTTCTGTATGCTACACTGGTGTCAATATCCCTTATGGTTCTATGGCATCAGCAATGAGTGCCAAGCCAGAAGAGAGAGCAATGCTTTCCAACTGGAGAACAATTGGTGCTACTGTTGCACAGATTGTAATTGCTGTTATTTTACCAATGGTTGTTTACACAGCTGATGCCGAGGGACATCAGGTGCTCAGCGGAAATAAAGTCATGATGGCATCTGCTGTATGCTCAGTACTTGCTGTTTTGGTGTACATGATTTGTTATTCCTTGACTACAGAGCGTGTCAAATTAGAAGCTCCAGAAGAGCGCAAGAATATATTTGAGCTTTTTGGTGTATTATTTACAAGCCGCTCATTCGTGGGAATCGTTGTATCAGCCCTGATTTTCCTTGTTGTGCAGATGACTCTTACAGGAATGAACAACTATATTTTCCCTAACTATTTTAACAGTGCAAAGGCTCTCTCAATGTCCAGTCTCTTAGGATGTGTGGTCGTGCTTATACTTTCAACCTTCGTCACAAAGATTGCCGCTAAGTTTGGTAAAAAAGAGCTTACTGTAATTGGAGCATTAATCAGCTCCGTAACAATGTTTGCTGCATACTTCATCCATACATCAAATGTTGCAGTGTTTATCGTGCTTTACATGATCACATTTGCTGGCATGTCATTTTTCAACATTATGTGCTGGGCAATGATTATTGATGTTATTGATGATATAGAGGTAAAGAGAAATATCCGTAGTGATGGAACAGTTTACTCTGTATACTCTTTCGCCAGAAAGCTGGGACAGGCTGCTGCAAATGGTATCACAGGACTCCTTCTGTCAATTGTTGGATATTCAAGTGCTACAGCTTTTGACAAGGATGTTGTAAATGGTATCTATGATGTGTCAACACTCTTCCCTGCAATCGGATTTGTTGTGCTGGCTGCATCCCTGGCATTCCTCTACCCTCTCTCTAAGAAAAAGGTTCAAGCTAATGTGGATGCAATAGCTGTAAAGAGAAATAAGTAAATAAAGCAACAAGATATGTAAAACAAATTGAAAAAGAGTAGCAAAATCAGTGTAGAATTGCTACTCTTTTTTTACTAAAATTGAAGTATAAAGAAATATGCATAAGAAAATTGTAAAATCAGAAAATGGGAGGATTTACATTGATAATTATTGAAAAACTGCTTGGAATAAAAAAGAAGGATAAAACCTTTGTCCTGACAACAAACTCTGTTCCAATCCATATTCTTTTCCTGACAGATGATATAGTGCGTATACGTGCTGGCTTTGACGGAGGTTTTGCTGAGGAATCATATTCCCTTGTTATGACCGCATGGGAAGACCGGATGGATGAGGTATTAAATGACTACCGTCACAGAATTGAAGCCGCTGATGCCAATATCAGTGAACAGGACGAGGCATTTGTCCTTCAAGGCCAGAAGCTTAAAATTATTGCCCATAAGGAGCCATTCATGCTGCAGATTTTTGACAATGACGGCGCTCTGCTCCATGAGGATATCCCTTACATGGGCTGGCAGTCAGACAGCAATAACAGACGTATACACAGCTGTCTTTTGGAATCCACAGACAACTACTATGGTTTCGGTGAGAGAACTGGTGAGTTTAATAAGCGGGAGGCCTTTATGCAGACCGCACCTGGTGACTGCATGGGCTATAATCCTGTTAAAACAGACTCCCTGTACAAGCACATCCCCTTTTATGTGAAATTAAACTCAGACAGTAAAAAGGCTGTGGGATACTTCTACCACACCACATGGGAATGTGACTTTAACATGGGCAGATCCCACAGCAACTATGTAAAGCATCATAGCACGGTCAGGATAGATGGTGGCGATATTGACCTTTTCCTTATCGCCGGACCTTCAATAAAGGAGGTTGTCTCACGCTACACAGACCTGACTGGAAAATCTGTCATGCTTCCAAAGGCTGCTCTTGGCTATCTGGGCTCATCAATGTACTATCCGGAGCTGCCAAAGGACGCAGATGATGCTATCGTAAGCTTTATTGATAAGGCAAAAGAAGAAAAAATCCCAATTGATGGCTTCCAGCTCTCCTCAGGTTATTGTGAGATTGATGCCGGTGAAGGCATGAAACGATATACCTTTACCTGGAACCATGACAAATTCAAAAAACCTGCTGAGTTTTTCAGTCAGATGAAGGAGCGAGGCATCACCGTATCACCAAACATCAAGCCCGGCATGCTGCTCTCCCATCCTTATAAAAAGGATATGGAGGCAAAAAATATGTTTGTCCTAAGCAGCACCGAGGACACTCCTGCCGTCGGTCTCTGGTGGGGCGGCATGGGAAACTACATAGACTACACCAGTCCGTCAGTCCGGGCTGACTGGAAAAAATATATGAAGGACAATCTGCTTTCCTATGGTACGACCTCAGTATGGAATGATAACTGCGAATACGAGGGGCTGGTGGATAAGGATTCCCGAGTCTGCTTTGAGGGAAAAGGTGCATCAGTTGGACAGATTAAGCCAGTCATGAGCAATCTCATGTGCCAGCTCACCCAGGAGGCTGTCCATGAGGAATATCCAAACACAAGAGCCTTTGCCGTATGCCGTTCAGGACACGCAGGCATCCAGCGCTATGCCCAGACATGGGCAGGCGATAATCTCACCTGCTGGGATAGCCTTAAGTATAATATTGCAACCATCCTTGGCATGGGACTTTCCGGTGTTGCAAATCAGGGCTGCGATATAGGCGGTTTCTATGGTCCGGCACCAGAGAAGGAGCTTTTTGTCCGTTGGGTACAAAATGGTATTTTCCAGCCCCGCTTCTCTATTCATTCAACCAACACAGACAACACCGTGACAGAGCCATGGATGTACAGCGGTACAAAAGACCTGATTCGTGACGCAATCCAGTTCAGATACCGCCTGTCACCATATATGTATGCCCTTATGGCAAGGGCTGCGAAAACCGGTGCCCCAATTATGGAGCCACTGGTCTATGCCTTCCAGAATGATACGAATTGTTACAATGAAGGAACTGAATTCATGCTTGGTGATTCCCTGCTGGTGGCAAACGTAGTGGAAAAAGGAGCAGACGAAAGAGAAGTCTATCTGCCAAAGGGTGCTGTCTTCTATGACTATGAAAGCAGAAAGGCATATATGGGTGGACAGACTATTACTGTTCCTGTCACCCTCTCAAGCATACCAATGTTTGTAAGAAGCGGTGCTATTATCCCGATTGCTGAAAATCAAATCTTTAACCTGGCAACAGAGACGGTTACAGATTTGAAAATCCTCTGTGCTTCTGATGCAGACGGAGTCTTTGATTTGTATGATGATGATGGTGCCACACTGGATTATGAAAAGGGTGTCTATTGCAATACCCATATTGAGATGCATGCCGGTGAGCAGACAAGACTCAATTTCACCATAACTGGCAATTATGAAAGTACAGTCGAGCGTATACATATAGATATGATTCATCGTGAGAAATCCCCTTACTGGGTAAAAGTGGATGGGGATGAGATAGCTCATTTCCTGCACAGGACTGAGTATGAGAAGGCTGAGTGTGGATGGTATTACAGCCAGACGCTTAAGTCGGTGCAGATTAAGTATCCGAATGTAAAGCATGATTATGAGGTTGTGGTATCCTTTGAGGCATTTGATTTGATTGGGATGTGATAGGCAAGCTGGTGCTGACCAATGCTCCGCTTGGACTTCACACTTGTGAAATTTAAAAATCGGCTGGCATACAGTGTATTTTGCTGAAAAAATATGAAATTAACCACGGGAACGAATCGGGGATAGGATTTATATATCTGTGCAGTTATATCCGTTTCCTTGTTAATGGAAACCCGTGGCAGTTCATATTGTTTTCTGCTGCCATGCATCCAGAGAAGCTGCCAGTGGCAGGTTCGATGGTAAAGCAACTGTATGTCAGCCGATTATCGTAGGGTTTTATACCGACCTAATCAGCACTTACATCCCTATTGCTAATTACATATCTGAGCAGACTTTCCCCTGTCACATCAGTTTTCCCAATCAGTTGAAATCCCAGCTTCTCCACCAATCTTCTCGATGGATAATTATTCTCATCTATCAGGCAGTTTATCCTATCTGGACATAGGTTCTCCCATGCGTATTCAAGTATGGCCTGGCAGACTTCTGTTGCATAGCCCTGACGCTGGTATTCCGGGGCTATGATGTAGCCCAGCTCCATTTCGCTGTGATATGCTCCTGATGCTCCTTGTGTTTCCCGCTCGTCACAGTAGTCTCGATTTTCCAGCCCTGCCCGTCCTATCAGCTCTCCTGTGTCCTTGGAGAAAACCAGCCACATTCCGTATTCATAATAGCCATACATATGCTCTATATAGGCTCTCTCGTACTCACATTCCTTGTCGTAGTCGTACAAGGGCTCTACAAAGTCTGTTATGCCGGGCTTGCTGTACAGCTCAAACAGGGCATCTATGTCATCCATTGTGAGTTCCCTGATTATACAGCGCTTTGTCTCCGCTATCGTCCATGGTTCTCCTGTA
>URLU01000024.1 GCA_900548765.1 uncultured Lachnobacterium sp. | reverse complement strand
TCCTGTCCGTCTGACAACCTCTTTATACAGCTTCCATAGGGTGGAAGGTCAAGAGTTTTTTTCATTATATCATGTGCTTTGTCCACTCCATCTTCTGTCTCGAAGGCATAATAACTTCCATCGGCGTAGAAATTATTACATCCATCAATTGCCGGATAAGAAGGATGACTTCGCAGCCATCCTTCTACTAATTTCAGTTTATTTTGTAATTCTATAAACCACACCTAATTGTGCTGGATATGTTTCTAGAATCGTTCCATCAAACCATATTGTAATAATATCCCCCACTTGAATATCTTCCTCCAAATTTTCGGTCGATACATAATACTCTCCATCATTCATTTTCTGAAAACCTTCCGCCGTACTCTTATGTGTTACAAGAAGCTCTCCATCATCAGTAATTTCTTTTACCTCTGCATTAAAATTGATAACCTCCATTGGGATAGATGTATCATTTTTTTCAATATCTCTAAATATAATTCGATTACCATCAATAACCACTATAAGCTGACCTTCAGAACTTCTCTGGTACTGATAACCGCTTCCAAAATTTGATTGATTATTTTCTTCTGGCAAATCTGTCTCATCTACTGTTGACGTAATTTCTCCATCCATATTTCCGCAACCAGGCATTGACGATACATATCCAGTATCTTTATATATAATACCGTCAACCATAACGCATGGAGGATATGTTTCGGTATCTGCTGTTTGTCCATTTTGTGCCACTTCACTATTTTCTTCATTTTTCGTTTCTGTGGACACATTTTCAGACATGTTTTTTCCATTCTCTTGTGATCTTCCACATCCAGTCAGTCCCAACACCATACACAATACAAGCAAATAAATTACTTTTTTCATAGTACATACCTCCCTGTCAAATTGGAATTGTTATCTTTCTATTGCCTTCTCAATCATCTCCGCTTTTTCTGTCCTTCCCATCAGCCGATAGTATTTACACCACAACAACGGTGATTGCAGTGGAACAACTTCTTCTCCCAGTGGCATTTTCTCCACGATTTGCTCTTTGCGTAGAGCACAATCATAAACCTTTCCATCCTTCACGATTGCAAAACCAGCCATCACATCTACCTCGACAGAATCAATAATGAATTCCATAAATGTTTTTGTCCGATACATAGGGTTTTGAATTGATTCAGACGGACAACTTTCACCCATTTCCGATAAAATCTTGCGAACGCATTCCGTATTGCGCTCAGCGACCATTAAATCAATATCGTGAAACTCAGAAGTGATTCCTTTGAAATACATCAGCATTGATGCACCCAGAGCCCATTCGACATGAGCTTCGTTTAGTCGATGTGCAATTTTCAGCAATAATTGTATTTTTTCTTGTGTTCCTGCCATACCATACCTCCACAAATTCCAATTATATTTTTTTATTCTATATCTTCTGTTACATTAGTTCTGTATTTTTCTTCACATTCGTTTAAGTAGTCAAAGCATAATACGCCATCACATCTATAGAAAAATGGGTCTTTACGTATCGCATTATCACTATTGAGGATAAATACAGGTATGATATCTTTATCATTGCTGTTTATATAACTAATTTTGAAACCGTATCCCGTCCTGCCAAGTGAAATGCCATCTCTTTTCATTGAAATACTTTGAATGTTCGCCACTATATATTCGATATCTTCTGATTCGGTGATGGTAAAACCCGTTCCTGTATTTCCATCAAACACGTTTATATGGTCTACCTCAGAAGGATTTACATTCTTACCGAATGTCTTTGGCATCAAATAGTAACCTACTGCTCCTACTAATAACGCAGCAACTATAATAACTAGAATAAGCAATTTCTTCTTCATATACTCATTACCTTCCAAATTGGAATCTATTTGTCATTGTCTTTTATAAAACAGCCAGCTACAGCAATTCCAAATCCAAGAACACCGAAAACAAATCCAAGAAAATTGTTTGTTGTCAAAGCAATTCCCAAAAGTATTGTTGCAATGCCCAATAACTCTATCTTAATTGTTTTCATAGTAAATAGCTCCTCGTCAAATTCTAATTTTCCACCTCTGAATTCTTACTTACTTTTAGTAAAGAGATTATATCACAAAATCTTTGCACTATTCCAGTTCAAAATATAATGGAGCCATTTTAAACCCGGGAGTTTGACAGTTGAATATTTAAAAAAGTTATTGCAGGTCGCATAAAACATGCATTTTTTATGTTAAATTTTTCGTTTTGGTATGTACTCGTTTATAATACTGTGGTATAACTTCTGACTTTTGGAGTTGAATAGTAAAATAAAAGCACCCACAATTTCTGTGGATGCTCTTACGCCAAATACATGGCTACTAGCACTCAGCGCTAGCTTTACCATATTATTATTATACACAATCTGGTAAAAAATGTAATATGTCCAATGAATTTTTTAAAGCTTCATCCATACAGACAGCTTCTTTCGCCCCATCTTTGATAATGCTTTATCTGCGCTCTTCTTTCTTCCCTTAATTCCCATTCCCAAATAAAAAAATAAAACTTGCTTTATATAATAATACAAACCATACCTCCCTTACTGTCATTAACAATCTTCTGCATAGTATCCTGCAGCTTCACCTGACATTCATCATCCATCTGCATGATTTTATTCCTGATGCCATCCTCCATAAGCTCTCCGATGGATTTTCCAAATATGTTGGTGTTCCAGACACCCTCTACTTCATTCTGCCCATCCTTGATATATGTAATCAGGTCTTCCGCCTGCTCTTTGCTGCCCACGATTGGGGCTATCTCAGTCTCTATGTTAGCTCTGATAAAATGAATCGATGGCGATGTGGCATTCATCTTGACACCATATTTGCTGCCATGCTGGATAAGCACTGGTTCATCCATAGTGATGTCTGCAAGCTCCGGCATCACCACGCCGTAGCCCTTTTGCAGCACGGAATCCATGGCATCCTGCACCTTCTCATAGGCTTTTTTCATGGAGGTAAGCCTTGCAATCTCTGAGATGAGCTGATACTCACTTGTAATTGGAACACCAGTCATATCAGATAAGTTCTTAAAATAATACTTTTCATTTACCTCGATATTTACTGAGATTGTTCCATCTACAAGACTCATTCTGTAAGGGTTGACATTTTTTATCACATCCTCACAGTCCAGTTCCAGCTGGATTTCCTTGTATCTGCCATCCCTCAGATCCTGCATCTTGTCTACTGACTTCATGAATTTTCTGGCATAATCAATGATACAGTGCTTTATAGGATTATCGTTTTCGAGCATTTCTATCCATTTTGGCACATAAAAATCCACTCTCGATACAGGAAATTCAAAGGCAATCTGCTCCAGGACCATAAGAGCTTCATTCTTCTGCATCTGATTACAGTTAACCGCCAGGACACTGCAATTGTATTCTTTCTGCATCCATTCCTTAAGCTTGGCTGTCTCATTACTATATGGCTTTATGGTATTAAGTAAAATCACAAAAGGCTTATCCGATGCCTTTAACTGCTCTACCGTTTCACGCTCCGCTTTCAAATAATTTTCTCTCGGAATATCTCCAAAGGAGCCATCTGTTGTCACCATTATTGCTATTGTAGCATGATCCTTTATGACCTTTTCTGTACCGATTGTAGCAGCATCCTCAAAAGTCACATCCTCATCAAACCATGGAGTCTTGACCATTCTGTCATTTCCGCCCTCCATATGACCTGATGCGCCATCCACCATAAATCCCACACAGTCTATCAGCCTGATTTTGGCTGTGGTATCATCATCAAGTACTATGTCAGCGGCTTTAAGAGGAATGAATTTCGGTTCTGTGGTCATTATCATTTTTCCCTGTCCTGCCTGTGGCAGCTCATCAATCAGTCTGCTTTTGTCATTTTCATCCTCTATAAACGGGAGCACGCATAAATCAATAAAGCGTTTTATGAATGTAGATTTGCCAGTCCTGACCGGTCCCACCACACCTATGTATATCTCGCCGTTTGTTCTGCCCTGAATGTCTTTATATAGATCAAACTCATTATTTGCCATAAAAATGCCCCTCCTCATATATAAAAATATATTAGGCGGGGTCGTTTATTATTCCTGAAATTAGCACAAAATCTTATGTCAATAAAATCTACCACCAACAAAACCTGCCACCGGCAGCTTTTATTGCATACTTTGGTATATAAAACACCCCAGAGCCATTTTTATTCAATGGTTCCGGGGTATTCATCGCGATATTTATAATATCATTTTTCCTCTGTCTCGCTGGTCTCTTCCTTCTTTGTCAGCTTCTCATTGAGACGAGCATACATCTTGGTATATGTATAGAGCTTCTTAGCCAGCTTATTATCAATCTGTTCCTCTGTAGCTCTCCATTTCCAATTTTCGCCAAGTGTAGATGGTGTGTTGATTCTTGCTTCAGAACCAAGTCCAAGTAAATCCTGCATTGGAACGATTGCCATGTCTGCAACAGATGACCAGGCAGCTCTCATCATTCCCCAGTTGTAGCCCTCCTCTTTGGTGAGGTTAAGGTACTTCTTTGCAAACTTAACTGAATCCTTTGGTGCTGTCTTCATCCATCCCATGATTGTGTCATTGTCATGTGTTCCTGTATACACAACACAGTGAGTTGGATAATTATGCGGCAGGTAATCGCTGTCCTCTCTTGAGTCAAATGCAAACTGGATAACCTTCATTCCAGGGAAGCCGGAATCCTTAAGCAGCTTAACTACTGATGGTGTCAGGAAACCTAAATCCTCAACGATAATTGGAAGCCTGCCAAGCTTTTTCTCAAGGCTGTTGAAGAGATCCATGCCAGGTCCTTTCTTCCATTTACCATTCTTTGCTGTATCATCCTTAGCTGGAATTGCATAGTAAGAATCAAAGCCCCTGAAATGGTCAATTCTTACAATGTCATATAATTTTGCCATTGCAGCAATTCTCTTTGTCCACCAGCTGTAGTCATCTTTTTTCATCACATCCCAGCGGAAAAGTGGATTGCCCCAGAGCTGTCCATCCTCTGAGAAAGCATCTGGTGGGCAGCCTGCTACCTCAATTGGATTTAAATCCTCATCCAGATAAAACTGCTTTGGATTTGCCCATACATCTGCACTGTCTCCGGCTACATAAATTGGGAC
Organism: uncultured Lachnobacterium sp.; assembly: GCA_900548765.1. Lineage (GTDB taxonomy): Bacteria > Bacillota > Clostridia > Lachnospirales > Lachnospiraceae > Roseburia. Next base: position 12,320 of record URLU01000024.1, on the reverse strand, counting down.
ATCACCGATTATCTGGATACCCTTTTCATTTGCATATGCCTTAAGCTGTCTCCACTGCTTGTAGAATAAGTACTGGAGCATCTTGTAGAACTCTATATCATCTGCGTGCTTAGCCTTTGCTTCTTCCAGTGCCTCTGGCTTTCTAAGCTTGAGCTTCTTATCCCACTCTGTCCAGGCTGCTCCGTTGTTTGCATCCTTAAGTGCCATGAAAAGCGCATACTCATCAAGCCACTCTGCCTCTTTTTCACAAAACTCTGAATAATCCGAAGGAACTTTCTTCATAAAACGAGCATACGCCTTTTTGAGAAGCGCATATCTTGACTCATACATGGTTCCGTAATCTACATATTTTTTGCTGCCTCCCCATGGGAATGACTCACATTCCGTTTTAGTGAGAAGCTTATCCTTGCAAAGATATTCCAAATCTATAAAATATGGATTTCCTGCAAAGCTGGAAAATGACTGATATGGTGAATCACCATAGCTTGTAGGACAAATTGGGAGAATCTGCCAATAGGTCTGACCTCCCTTCTCCAGAAAATCTACAAACTTCTTTGCCGCCTTTCCCATCGTTCCTATTCCATATGGTGATGGAAGTGATGATATTGGCATGAGTACGCCACTTGTTCTCATTTTCATTCCTCCTGATTATGTAATAATATTTATTATATCATTTTTTTATTTACTCAACAATATTGTAAAAGTAATTATGTAATGCTACTATAAACAAAGAAAATGTTGAGGTGCTTAATTTATGAATGATATTATTGTACACAAGATAAAACACAATGCTCACCGATTCGCAGTTTCCTGTAAGTGGGTGATTTTTTCAATTTTAGTAGGTCTTATAGTCGGTCTGTGCGGAACCGCTTTCTGCTACGGACTTATAGGAGCCACAAATATCAGGCTCACCCATCCATGGCTTATTTTTCTCCTGCCCTTTGGTGGTCTTACAATTGTAGGCTTATACCGGCTGCTTCATGATGAAAAAGACACAGGTACAAACCTTGTAATCTCTGCAATCCATTCCGGGGACAGGCTTCCTTTCAGAATGGCTCCGCTTATATTTGTCTCCACAATAATCACTCATCTTCTGGGTGGTTCTGCCGGTCGAGAAGGTGCAGCCCTTCAGATGGGCGGCAGTCTCGGCAATTCTATCGGAAGGCTTTTACGCTTTGACGATAAGGACAGAAACGTTATGATTATGTGCGGTATGAGCGCTGCCTTTTCAGCACTCTTTGGTACACCTATGGCAGCTGCCATATTTTCCATGGAAATGATTTCCGTTGGTGTCATGTATTACAACGCCCTGGTTCCCTGCGTAATCAGCTCTCTGGTGGCCCATGGAGTTGCAAATCACTTTGGCGTTACAAACGAGTTTTTCTTAATAGAGTCCATACCTGCCTTTGAACTCAAAACTGCAATAGAGATTTCTATTCTCGCAGTCCTGTGCGCACTGGTCAGCATCCTGTTCTGCATTGCCATGCATGGTGCTGAAAAACTATATAAGAGGTTTTTTAAAAGCCCTTACCTTCGTGCCTTTATGGGCGGTGTGTTTGTCATAATTGCCACCCTCCTGGCAGGCAGTCAGACCTACAGCGGAACAGGTATGAATATAATTGAGCAGTGTATCAATGGAACAGTAAAGCCTGAAACATTTTTGCTTAAAATAATCTTCACTGCTCTCACACTGTCAGCTGGCTACAAAGGCGGTGAAATTGTTCCATCCTTTTGTACGGGTGCAGCCTTTGGATGTCTCTTTGGAAATATCTTTGGCTTCTCACCTACACTTTGCACAGCTGTGGGCATGACCTCTGTATTTTGCGGTGTTACCAACTGCCCTATCTCATCGCTGCTTATAAGCTTTGAATTGTTCGGCTATGATGGAATGCCATATTTCCTGCTTGCCATATCCTTCAGCTATATGCTTTCAGGATACTTCGGACTATACAGAAGCCAGCGTATTGTCTATTCAAAATATAAAAATCAGTATATAAATAAGAGTACTCATTAATACTACTTATTTTTAATTGCAATCAGGCATGAGATTTGAGGAATCACTGCCTGATTTTTTATTTGCGCAATTCCTCTGTCATCAGCACATGTATCCTGTGCAATCACTGTCCACCTGCCTTCTTCCGGCAGCTCCAGCGTAACAGCCTCCCTGTTGGCATTATAAGCCACAAATATCTGCTCATTTTCATCCATGAGCCTGTAGGCTACAACATTCGGCTCATTGCAGTCTGTAAATCGAAGCTTTTGAGCCACCTGCTCTGCTGTACTCAGCCTGAACAGACTATGATTTTTTCTAATCTGAATAAGTCCTTTATAGTACTCATTCATATCCTTAAATTCAGCTAATCTATCATACTTTACACTGTTTGTATACAATGGCATATTGTAGCTGTTTTCTGACCGGTCATCTGAGCCTTCAATAGGCTTTGTGCGTCCAAATTCCTCTCCCTGCAGGAAGAATGGTACTCCCTGAGAAGTAAAAACAATTGCTGCACTGAGCATATTTTTTCTTTTAAGAATATCAACACTGTCCCCTGGTGATGATATCTCATATCTATCCCAGAGTGTGTAATTGTCGTGGCAGGACACATAATTGATGCTGTTTCCCGGTCTTACTGCCCATGCTCCCTCTGCTGTGTATGTATACCTGTCATAATCAACCTGAGGATGCTTTACTGCTCCTGTCACTGCATAGCGGATATCATTTTCCTTGCCAGTGCCGCCATCTGCAAAGCCAAGCTGGTCATAATAGAATACATGTCCCTTTACACTGTCCCTGATATCATCAGAAAACATACCATATCCAGGCATCTTTGACACATTTACCTTGAGGGCTCTCTGGTCTTCCGGCATCACGGAGTCTTCTCCTGTCCAGCCCTCACCATAGAGGATAATATCCGGCTTAAGCTTTATCAAAGCCGCTCTCGCCTGATTCATGGTCTCTATATCAAGTACCCCCATCAGATCAAATCTGAAACCATCTATATGGTATTCGCTGACCCAGTAGCACAGGGAATCTATAATATATTTCCTGACCATTGGTCTCTCAGAAGCCACCTCATTACCACAAGCTGAGGCATCAGAATATCTGTCACCATCTTTTCTGTAAAAATAATCCGGTGCAGTCTTCTGAAAGCTGTTGCCCTCTATATTAAAGGTGTGATTATATACCACATCCATGATGACACCTATGCCATTATCATGAAAGGCTTTAACCATCTGCTTGTATTCCCTGATTCTCACCTCACCATGAAATGGGTCACTGGACATGGAACCTTCCGGAATATTGTAATTTAATGGATCATAGCCCCAGTTGTACTGTTCCTTGTCAGATGACTCATCAATGCTGGCAAAATCAAAAGATGGCAAAATCTGCACATGTGTCACGCCAAGCTCCTTTATATGGTCAAGACCTGTTGCCATGCCCTCCGCTGATACTGTGCCTTCTTCTGTAAGTCCCAGAAACTTTCCTGGATTTTTCACGCCAGAGCTCTTATCTGCGGTTGTGTCTACTACCGATATTTCTGTGATTATGGCATCAGTCACCTCAGCGCAATCCGGCCCCTTATCCTGACAAAAGCCCTCCGGATTGGTCTTTGCAAGGTCTATTACCATGGAACGCAGACCATTTACACCACAGGCTCTTGCATAAGGATCATAGCTTTCTATAAGCCTGTCACCATATTTTAATTCATAAGTATAGTAGGTCTTATCCAAATCACCAGTCTGCAGGCTGAACCATGTGCCGCCCTCGCTCTTTTCCATTCTGACTCTTTTTATAAGGTCATCTCCATCGCCGGTCTTATACAAGCACAAAAAAACATCATCTGCCACTGGTGCCCACAGACGAAATCCTGTCTCATCGCTCGAATAAACCGCGCCCAAATCATCAAATAAATATTCTTTACTACTCATATGCATTTCCCACTTTATCTCCTTGAGATAATTTTCGTTTATTTTCGTACTTTATTATATTTTATACAAAAAGATATGTAAACTGTTATTTTTACCTAATTTTATCTATTTTTTTAGTAAAAACAACATAAAAGAAGACTTTAGCCTGCCGCTAAAGCCTTCAAAAAAGTTAATTGCCTGTCATGTCCATATGTTATTTTTCGAACGAAACGTTATTTGCTCCTAAAAGGTTCGCAGACTTAAGTGCCTTACGAACTGCTATTGCAACCAGATATGCTGCAACTACTGAAAGTATATCCTTTACAAGATACGGAACTGAACCAGCCATTGCTGCTGCTCCCCATCCCATCTGTGCAACTACCTTAAGCTGGATGATTCCAAGAATATGGCAGCATGCAAGTCCGATAATGCTGAAAAGCACAGTGAAGAATACACCATTTTTCTTTCCTTCAAACTCAATTCCAAGTCCACAGAAAAATGTCATAAGTACAAAACCAAATATATATCCACCAGTCACACCAAATAATACTCCTGGTCCTGCACTCATGCCTGCATATACCGGTACTCCGATAAGACCAAGCAATACATATAATACTGTAGATATTGTACCATACTTCTTTCCAAGTACCAATCCACTAAGTGCCATTGCAAATGTCTGTAAAGTGAATGGAACTCCCCATGGTGTTGGAATTGTAGCAATTGATAAAATTGCTGTAATTGCTGTAAACATGCCTATAAAACATATAGCACGAACTGATATTTTATTCATAACTCAATCTCCTTTCGGGGATTATAATATATCAGTCTGTGCTTATTGTCAACCATTATTTTACATCAGGTTAACATTCTACATCTCCAACATTCCTTACAGCCGCATTATGCCCTATCCCTAATTAGCACCGGTAAACAAAATATCATGGTTTATGCAGGTGTAAAACAGCTTCTCCCTGCTTGCTCCATCATCTGTACAGTTGGCTAACAGCCACATCGTCTTTGCGATAACAGACTCAAGGGTCATATCATAGGATTCCAGAAAGCTGCAGCTTGCCTTCATGTCATGCCCCACTTCATAGACAGTCATATCACTGCCCTCATGGGCAACCTGAGTAGCCATGATTATCATTTTCCCCTGATATTTCTGGCAGAGAGCGAAAAACTTCTCTCTGATTGTAATTGGAATCCCGCCTACTCCAAAGCTTTCCACTATTATGGCATCATATTTTTCAAAAACATATTCTAAAATGTCTGCCTTAATGCCCGGTATGAGCTTCAGAAGAAAAATATTGTCATTCAGATTATCATAAAATTTTACCTGCCTGCTACCCTTGGCTCCCGGTATATACCTGATAAGCCTTTTATCCTGTATTACTGCAAGCTCTGGGAAATCAATACTTGAAAAAGCATTATAGCTTTTCGACCTTACCTTTTTAGCACGGGTACCTGCAATCACCTTGCCTCCAAATACAATTGACACTCCCTCAGAGGCATCATCTGCTGCATACATTATGCTGTCCAGCAGATTGGTCTTTGCGTCTGTTATGTCAAGGTTAATTGGTTTTTGCGCGCCTGTAAGCACAATCGGTTTTGCTGAATCCTGTATCATATAGGACAGAGCTGCTGCCGTGTATGCCATGGTGTCTGTGCCATGAGCAATGACAAAACCATCATAGCTGTCATAATTTTCCCTTATGCACCCAACTATAAGTTTCCAGTGCTCTGGTGATATATTTGTACTGTCCAGATTGAATAGCTGTATTGTATCAATCTGGCAGTATTCCCCTGCGTCAGGCACATATCCCAGCAGTTCCTCCGGGGTTATGCCTGGTGTCAGTCCATTTTCTGTTTTTTTTGAAGCAATCGTACCACCTGTAGCTACCAGTAATACCTTTTTAGTTTGATGCATTAACAAGAGCCTCCAATGTCTTAAGAGCCTTTCCTGAGTCTATTGTCTCCTGAGCCAGCCTGATTCCAGCCTGGATAGAGTCAGCCATGCCTCCTACATAGAGTGTAGCACCGGCATTTAAAAGGACAATATCTCTCTTTGCTCCCTTTTCTTTTCCACTTAAAATATCCTTTGTAATTCCTGCATTGACAGTGCCATCGCCTCCCTGAAGCTCATCCAGCCCGCAGCTCTTAAGTCCAAACTGCTCAGGTGTAACTGTAAATGTATTTACCCTGCCATCCTTGATTTCAGAAATAGTAGTCCCGCCTGTAAGTGTAATCTCATCCATGTTGTCACAGCCACTTACAACAAAGGCACGCTCAACGCCAATATTCATCATAGCCTTTGCGATAACATCCGTCAACTTAGAAGTATAAACTCCCACGACCATTGCCTTGGCTCTTGATGGATTTGACAGTGGTCCGAGGATATTAAAAATTGTTCTAAAGCCTAAATCTTTTCTTACTTTTCCAACATATTTCATAGCAGGATTAAAGTGCGGAGCAAACATAAAACCAATTCCGACCTCCTCAACACACTTCTTTACCACATCAGGGTCTGCTGCAATATTTACCCCCAGTGCCTCAAGCACATCCCCTGCACCGCTCTTTGAAGAAATAGATCTGTTTCCGTGCTTTGCAACCGGAAGTCCTGCCCCGGCAGCCACAAAGGCAGAAGTAGTAGAAATATTGAAAGAATATGTACAGTCACCGCCGGTACCCACCAAATCAACATAATTGTCTACATCAGGAGAAATGGTATTAGCCTTGTTCCTTAATACAGCTGCAAAGCCAGTAATCTCATCCAGTGTTTCTCCCTTCATCTTAAGTGCAGTCAGGATTCCGGCAATCTGTGCCTCGGCAGCCTGGCCTGTTAAAATCATGTCCTGTGTATACATTGCTTCGTCTTTTGTCAGGTCCTTACCCTCTGATAATTTCGCTAATATTCCTTTTAAATCACTCATTATTGTGTCCTCTCTTTCTCTTATATGCTAAGCAAAGCTGTCACAAATCATTTCCCCGACGGTCTCTTATCCATCCTCCCAAAAATCTATATATGCTTTGTCACTTACAACATCTATAGTGCATTAAGCTCAGTTTTGAAGGTCCTGCAATACTCCACAGCTGCCTCAGCTTCAAATCCATGCTCTCTCATCAAATTAATGAAATGCGAGCCAACAATCGCTCCGTCAATGACATCCTTCATAGGTCTGATATCCTCTGCTGTCCTGATTCCAAAGCCCATCATAACAGGAATCTTTGACACAGCTTTAACACCCCTGAGGTAGTCCATAATCTCCTTGTGGAAGCTTCCACCCTGTCCTGTGACCCCCATGGATGATACACAGTATACAAAGCCCCTTGCATTTTCCAGTATCATTGGGATTCTGTCCTTTGAAACAGGAGACACAAGCTGTATCATTATGGTTCTGTCATCCTCTCCCAGGGCTTCCCTCAGCTCGTCCTGCTCCTCAAATGGCAGGTCTGGAATTATAAGTCCGTCAACTCCTGTCCCCTGACATTTCTTTGCGAATTCATCTATGCCATAGTGAAGTACCGTGTTGTAATACATCATAAAAATAATAGGTATCTGGCAGCCGTCATTTCTAAGTTCCTCTAACATAACAAATATTTTCTTAAGTGTGGCTCCATTTAAAATAGCCTCATAGGATGCCTGCTGGATAACCGGTCCGTCTGCTATAGGGTCTGAGAATGGGATTCCAAGCTCTATGACGTCCGTTCCTGCCTTCTCCTGTGCCCTTACAATTGCCTTTGTGTGCTCCAAATCCGGAAGCCCAGCTGTAATATATGTAATAAATGCCTTTTCGTTTTTCTCTTTTAATACTGCAAATCTATTTTCTATACGATTCATAATAACCTCCTAATTAAGATATCCTTTGCCTGCAAGATAGTTTGAAATAGTATTAACATCCTTGTCACCACGACCTGACAGACACATCACTATGGATTGGCCGGGAGTCATTTCCTTTGCCAGCTTAAATACATACGCCATAGCGTGAGCACTCTCTATAGCTGGAATAATGCCCTCCATCTGGGTCAGCTCCATAAGTGCATCCATAGCCTCTGTATCTGTTATTGACACATATTCAGCCCTTCCTGAATCCCTGAGATATGCGTGCTCAGGTCCTACACCCGGATAGTCAAGTCCTGCAGAAATAGAATGAGCAAGCTGGACATTGCCATTTTCATCCTGCAAGAGATATGAGCGCATACCATGAAGCACTCCCGGATTGCCAAGAGCCATTGCCGATGCATGTTCTCCTGTCTCTACGCCTTTTCCTGCCGCCTCAACTCCGATAAGTCTCACATCCTTCTCTTCTATAAAGTCTGCAAACATTCCAATTGAGTTTGAGCCGCCACCTACACAGGCTACAACTGCATCCGGATTTCTGCCCTCGGCCTCCATGTGCTGTCTCTTTGCCTCACGGCTGATACAGGACTGGAACTCCTTTACCATCTTTGGATATGGATATGGTCCTACCGCAGAACCAATCACATAGAAGGTGTCCTCTGCTGTCTTTGCCCAGGTTCTGATTGCCTCATTTGTGGCATCCTTTAAGGTGTTGCTTCCTGACTCAACCGATACAACTTTGGCTCCAAGCATCTCCATTCTCATCACGTTAAGTGCCTGTCTCTCTATATCCTCCTTGCCCATGTAGACTGTACACTCCATATCAAAAAGTGCTGCTCCTGTGGCTGTGGCAACTCCGTGCTGTCCGGCTCCTGTCTCTGCTATGACCTTGGTCTTTCCCATGCGCTTTGCCAGTAATATCTGACCTATTACGTTGTTTATTTTGTGGGCACCTGTATGGTTTAAATCCTCTCTCTTTAAGTAAATCCTGGTGCCATACTTTTCGCTTAATCTCTCTGCAAAATAAAGAGGAGTCTCTCGTCCTACATACTGCTTCAGGTAATAATGGTACTGCTTCAAAAATTCAGGGTCGTGGATGGCTTCCTCAAATGCCTTGTCAACCTCTGCCAATGTATTCATAAGTGATTCAGCTACATACTGACCACCGAAATTTCCGTAATATGCTTTTTTATTCATGTCTTATCCTGCCTTTCTACTTTTTGCTTGTTTACATAGCTAATTCCATTTTTAGAACAACTACATGTAATCTAATTTATTGTTTAAATCTATATTCTATATTTAGTTTCCAGCATCTCATTTGTTGTCATGTACTGGCAAGTCTATATTTTCAACCAACCGAACCTGCCACCGGCTGCTTCCATCGCTTCGCAAGCTCCCGTGGATTTGCAGCCTCCATAAATGCCCTGCCGATTAGGAAAGCATCAACTCCTACATCCTTTAGAAATTTCACGTCCTTATCATCCATGATTCCGCTTTCTGAGACGAAAACCTTATCCTCCGGTATGTATTTTCTAAGCTGTCTGCTAGTCTCTAAGCTTATGGAAAAATCATTGAGGTTCCTGTTGTTTACACCAAGGATTCTCGGATTAATCTTTAATGCCCTCTCTATCTCAGCCTCATCATGGGTTTCCACCAGAACATCCAGCTCAAGCTCCCTGGCAAGCTCATAAAATGCTTTCATCTGTCCATCATCTAAGATAGCTGTTATCAGCAAAACTGCATCCGCTTCGATTACTTTTGCCTCATAAAACTGGTACTCATCTATCATGAAGTCTTTTCTCAGAATCGGAAGCTCTGATTTACTTCTTATCTCCTTCAGATAATCTATGTTTCCATTAAAATGGTCTTCCTCTGTGAGGCAGCTTATGGCGTCAACTGACTCGTTGTACTCACTTATGCGCTCCATCAAATCAATCTTGCTCTCGATTCTGCCCAGGCTAGGTGAAGCTTTCTTAAACTCACCTATAATGGAGATGCCATTCTTTTTCAGATTGTTGTAAAAGCAATCTTTTTCCCGGGTCGGTGTCTTTTCTGCCTGATTCCTTATATTCTGAAAGGACACTGCCTTTTTATGCTCCACAAGCCTTATTTTTTTATCCTCTACTATTTTGTCTAATATCATGTTGGCTCCTAAACTCGTTAAAATTTCATATGTCTGCTGATTTCAACTAAATCACATCATTTACAAAGTTTTCAATCATCCGCTTGCCATGCTCGGTATAAATTGACTCTGGGTGGAACTGAAGCCCGACCACCGGGTAATCCTTATGTTTTATCGCCATTATCTCATCATCTTCTGTTCTGGCTAGGACTTCCAAGGTCTCAGGCAGGTCACTCTCCAAAACCGCCAGAGAGTGATACCTTGCAACCTTTATAGGAGTATTTATCCCAGAGAAGATACTGGTACCTGTGTGATTTATGGAGGACTGCTTGCCATGGAATAACTTTTTGGCATAAGATACTGTTCCTCCAAGTGCTTCGCCTATGCACTGATGTCCCAGGCAGATGCCAAGAATTGGCTTTACACCTGTGAATTTTTTAACAACGTCCATGCATATTCCAGCTTCCTTTGGGTTCTTTGGTCCCGGGGATAAAATAATCCGCTCCGGATTCATTTTCTCTATCTCTTCAAGTGTAATCTGGTCATTTCTCACAACCTTTATATCCGGATTGAAAATGCCAATATACTGATAGAGGTTATATGTAAATGAGTCATAATTGTCTATTAGTAAAATCATAAGTTTTCCTCCTCTACAAGTGTCTTTGCCAGTGCCATTACCTTGTTGCAGCACTCCCTGTATTCGCTCTCCGGTACTGAGTCTGCCACAATACCGGCTCCTGCCTGAAGATATACCTTATCGGCTTTCTTTATCATGGTTCGTATTGTTATGCAAAAATCCATATCGCCTGAGAAATCCACATATCCTGTGGCTCCTCCATAAAGTCCTCTTCTCACTGTCTCAAGCTCATCTATTATTTCCATCGCCCTGATTTTAGGTGCCCCCGATAAAGTTCCTGCCGGGAGGAAGGAAGCGACTAAATCCAGAGGATGAAACTCTCCTTTTTTCCTGCCCTCTACCATGGATACGATATGCATTACATGTGAATAATTCTGTACCTCCATAAACTGTGTGACCTTTACGGTGCCAAACTCTGATATCCTGCCCATGTCATTTCTGGCTAAGTCCACAAGCATTACATGCTCGGCTCTCTCCTTTTCATCCTGCAAGAGCTCATCCCTTAAAAGTGCGTCCTCCTCTGCATCTGCGCCTCTTGGTCTGGTTCCTGCAATCGGACAGGTGTAGACTTTTGGTCCCTGCTGTTTCACAAGCATTTCAGGTGAGCTTCCAATCACTTCAAAATCCCCAAAATTAAAGTAATATAGATATGGGGATGGGTTAAGCTCTCTCAACTCCTTGTAGAGTTCAAAGCCTGTCTGCTTTGTCTCTATCGTCCATCTCTGGGATAAAACTGTCTGGAATATGTGTCCCTCTCTTATGTATTCCTTGATTTTATTTACCTTGGCGGTGTACTGGTCAAGTGTATCTGACTGCTTTACTATTACTCCATCATGGGTAAATGTCCTTTTTTCTGCTTCTGTGCCTTTTGCCTGAGTTGAGGCTCTCGCCTTTTGTATTAACTCTGCGGCATCCTGTAGGGCTTTTTCTTTTCCCTCATTGCTGTCCTCGTCAAGCACAACTGCTGTAAGGGTTTCTGCCACATGATCCACAACTATGAATTTTGTCATGAGCATCATCTGAATGGTCTCCACTCCGATTTCATCCGGGTTGTCATCAGGAAGCTTTTCTGTGTATCTGATAAAGTCATATCCAAGGCTGCCAACCAGTCCTCCCGAAAAATTAAGCTCTTCATTGTCCTTTATTATCTTAAACTGGCTGTAGTATTCCTTCAGAAGCTCTAAGGGATTGCCCTCTTTAATCTCCTGGGTGCCATCATTTCTTGTTATGACCAGTGAGTTTTCCTTGGATGCGATAATTTCTTCCGGGTTTGCACCGAACAGGGTGTATCTGTCGTAGTTTTTGTCATAGCTTTCAAGGAGAAAGCCCTTGTGATTTCCGACTACGTTTTCATACATGGATGTGGCGGTTTCATTTACTATGCTGACTGTTTTTTTGTATACTTTAAGTTTTCTCATAATCATTCTCCTTTAAAAGTTGTGGCTCGGATGTCAGGCTAGTATAGGCAGGCATCCTATTTTTGCTTTTTGCCTCCCCACTTTGCAAATAAATTTGCTCGTGGGGGGGAATCATCTAACTTTTATGCAATTGTATATAACTAACCAAATCCAGCTGTCAGAAAGTTTATATGTAATAAAAAAGTCCCTGACAGTTTTTTATTTACTGTCAGGGACGAATCTTCTCGTGGTACCACCCTTATTCGCTGTGTATTTTCTGGTGTTTCGTTTATAGCCTGTTTTACAGATTTATGAAACAAAAAGGCTGATTTCCGAAATCGGAAATCAGCCACCAATTACACAACCTCTATGATACAGAAGGATTATCCTTCGATATCTCACCCCTGTAACGTGGGGAAA
>URLU01000023.1 GCA_900548765.1 uncultured Lachnobacterium sp. | reverse complement strand
AGCTGCCGGCGGCAGGGATTTTTGGATACCAAAGTATGTGAGAGAAGCTGCCGGTGGCAGGTTTTATGTATGCCAAAGGATGCAAGAGGAGGTTAAAATGAGAGAACAGGAACTATTGTATAAGATGCCAAAGGAGCTGGACCATCATTGTGCTAAAATGCTGATTGCGAGCATTGACAACATGGTGGACAAGAGAGGAGTGCGGAGGCTGGTGCTGGATTTTGAAGAGACATGCTTTATGGACAGCTCAGGGATTGGCGTCATAATAGGCAGGAGCAGAAAAATGAAATTTCTGGATGGAGAGCTGGTTGTCTGTGGAGTGACACCTAGGATTGAGCGAATATTTGAAGCGTCGGGCTTGTACAAGATTGTGAAGGTGAGGGAATAGTATGAATAATTTGGAGCAAAGCTGTAACAGAATGAAACTTGTATTTGATGCAAAATCAGTGAACGAAGCCTTTGCCAGAATGGCAGTTGCCGGCTTTATCATGGAGTTAGACCCTACCATGGAGGAACTGGATGATGTAAAGACTGCTGTGTCTGAGGCGGTGACTAATGCCATAATCCATGGTGGTGCAAAAGAGGTGGAGATGGAGTGCACTTATCAGGGAAAGGAATTGACTGTGGTGGTCACTGACAAGGGAGTAGGAATAGAAAATCTAAGTCAGGCAATGGAACCCTTTTTTACCACAAAGCCTGAGATGGAGAGGTCCGGCATGGGATTTGCCTTTATGGAAGCCTTTATGGATAAGCTTGAGGTCTGGTCCAGGCCGGCAGAGGGAACAAGGGTTACTATGATAAAGAAGTTAGGAGGAACTAACGAATAAGGCGTCTACAAAAGATGACAGCTTAAAGGAGTACATAAAAAGAGCGAGAGCGGGAGATAAGGAAGCAAGGGACGAGCTGGTGCTTAACAATCTTGGGCTAGTGCACATGGCGGTGAAGCAGTTAAAGGCAAGGGGCTATGCCATATCAAATTCCTGCTGTGTGGGAAATGATGGGCTGATAGGCAATAAGCAGTACGAGAGGGAGGATATAGTGCAGATTGGGGTAATGGGCTTAATCAAGGCAATTGACAGATTTGACCCGGATACCGGCAATGCTTTTTCCACCTATGCTGTGCCTATGATACTTGGGGAAATCAGGAGGTTTATGAGGGATGACAGGCAGGTGCATGTAAGCAGAAAAATAATGGAGGATGTGGCAAAGATTACAGCAGTCACTCGGAATATGGACGAGCCGGATCATATTACGGTGGAACGATTATGTGAGCTTACAGGACTTAAGAGGGAGGATGTGATTGTGGCGATGGACGCTAATCTGCCGGTAAACTATTTGTCACAGCCAATCGGCGATGATGGTGTCTTAGGTGATGTGATTGAGGATGCAAATTCGGGGGAAGTGGATGTGAACAGGATAGAAAATAACATTCTGCTGTCAAGCCTGTTGGAAAAATTAGAGGGAGATGAGCGGAAGCTTATATATCTTAGGTATGTGAAAAATCTGACCCAGGGACAGATTGCGGAGCACATGAATATGAATCAGGTGGCGGTATCGAGAATGGAGAAAAAGATATTGGAAACCCTAAGAAGAAGAGTAACTTGAAAATTCTGTCAGATATTGATAATATGGACTAAACGGAGAAAACTAAAGTTATGAAAACAAAAGCTGAATTACCTATGAATTATGACAATTATGTCTTTGATCTGTATGGAACACTGGTTGACATACGTACAAATGAGAACAAAGAAGAAATCTGGGAGAGACTTGCTATGTTTTATGGCTATTATGGAGCCCTGTATGAATCAGAGGAGCTTAAGAATGCCTATAAGAAACTGGTAAGCGGAAAGGAGCTTGCACTTAAAAGCGAGCTGGCAGACAACCCTAAGTATGAGCATGAGTCGTCTCCTGAAATTGAGATTACAGATGTGTTTATGGATTTGTACAAGGAAAAGGGGGTTGAGGCCTCCCATGAGCTTGCTGTACATACAGGACAGTTTTTCAGAGTGCTGGCTACGGATTTTGTACGTCTCTATCCAGGAACTAAGGAGATGCTTTCATACCTCAAGGAGGCAGGTAAAAAAGTATATCTTCTGTCAAATGCCCAGAGAATTTTTACAGAGTATGAGCTGCGCTGCATAGATATTTTTAAATACTTTGATGCTGTCTTAATCTCATCAGATTATAAGACCAAGAAGCCTGACAAGAGATTTTTTGATGCTTTAATCGAGAAAGAACAGCTCGATTCCCAGAAGACTATATATATAGGAAACGATTCAAAAAATGACATAGAAGGAGCCAGACAGGTTGACTTTGCCACATTTTATGTAAAATCAGACATCTCACCGGCAAATGACAGTGCTCCAATGGCGGATTATTCAGTAGATGATTTTACTGAGTGGAACTATAAATAAGAAGCAATTTTTGTGTATTTTTGATATGTATATAGTTTATTTTTGAAAAATATAGCCATTATACACAAAAATTATTTTTGAGGTTGAATTATACTATAAGAGTAGTAAAATGAGAACGTCAAAAAAGCAATATAAATAGTTTCAGAGGTGATTAAAATGACAAACATACCATTGTGGTTATGCATCCCATTTGCATGCTTATTGCTCTGCATTGCAATTTTTCCATTGGTTAAGCCTGAATGGTGGGAGAAAAACCGAGCATACGCCGTGATTTTATGGTCGCTTTTATTTATCATTCCATTTGCGATTAAATACGGTGCCGGCACAGCTGCTGAAACAGTGCTTGAGTGTATCATAGGAGACTATCTTACATTTATCGTGCTGTTGTTTGGTCTGTTCTGTGTTACAGGTAATATCAAGCTTGAGGGAAGCCTTGCAGGTAACCCAAAGGTAAACGTAGTTTTGCTTACTATAGCTACACTTTGTTCAAGCTGGATTGGTACAACAGGAGCATCAATGCTTTTTGTAAGACCAATTATTCAGATGAATTCATGGAGAAAAAATAAGACACACATTATGGTATTCTTCATATTCCTCGTGTCAAACATCGGAGGATGTCTGACACCAATCGGAGATCCACCACTTTTGATGGGATTTTCCCGGGGAGTTCCATTCTTCTGGAGCCTTAGATTAATACCTGTTTTATTAGTTAACATGGTACTTCTTCTTGCAGTATTCTATTTTCTGGATAAGAAAGCTTACCAGAAGGATATCTCAAAGGGATTAATGCCTGAGATTAAAGAGGGAGAGCCACTTGTAAGAATTAAAGGAGCTCATAACTTCATATTTATCATCATGATTGTAGTTGCGGTTATCTTAAGCGGTGTTCTTCCAGAGCTTGATGCATTCAAGAACGCAGCAGGTGAGGTTATTGGTATCCACATTTTCGGTGAGGTAAGACTTACAGTTCCAGCTATTATTGAGGTTGCTATAATTCTTCTTGCTGCATTCCTGTCATTCAAGACAACTAATGTTGAGATTCGTAAGGAGAACCATTTCACATGGGGAGCTATCGAGGAAGTTGCTGTACTTTTCGTTGGAATCTTCATTACAATGCAGCCAGCTCTTATGATTTTAAAGAGCGCAGGAGCAAGCCTTGGACTTTCACATCCATTCCAGATGTTCTGGGTAACAGGTGCACTTTCAAGCTTCCTTGACAATACACCAACATACCTTGTATTCCTTACTACAGCAGGTTCTATGAGCTTTGCGTCAGGAATTGCAACAACAGTTGGTACAATACCAGTCAAGATGCTTATGGCTATTTCGTGTGGTGCTGTATTTATGGGTGCTAACACATACATCGGAAATGCTCCTAACTTCATGGTTAAGTCTATTTCAGATGAAAACGGTGTTAAGATGCCATCCTTCTTTGGATATATTGGATGGTCAGTCAGATACTTGATTCCAGTGTTTATTATTGACACATTATTGTTCTTTTTATAGAGGAGGGGTAAGATATGGAATTTAATGATAAGAAAATCCAGGATCTTGCGGTCCGAATTTATGAATTAGATGGAGAAGTATACAAAGAGCTTGGTTCAAGCCTCGGCAGGGTATTTACTGGTGACAGGGATGTTGCCATCAGAAATATTATGGAAGTTCTTCACGAGAGAAATCAGGGATTTAAAATCAGAAGTGAGCTGGCTCTGATAAGCAACATGGCTCGTACTATCAATAACAAGGATACACGCCATGAGATTATGAAAAAATACGGAGAAATCCTTGATGAGACAATGAATCTCCCTACAAGCTATGCTGATGGAGATATCCTTGATCCAAAGATTGCTGACTTAAACAGCGTTAACCTACATGACCGTTTCAAGGAAGATGACCATATTATCATCTGTATCGGTCGTTCATGTGGTTGTGGCGGAAACGAAATTGGATTTGAGCTTGCAGATGCACTTCGTATGAATTTCTATGATGTATCTGTTATGAATGAGGTATTCAAGCAGCAGAGTGGTGATGATGCAGCTCAGGCAATCGCATCTATCCAACAGAAGAAGCATGAGTCTCTCATCAAGAGAATAAAGAACTTCGCTAAATACCACGGACTTCCACAGGATGATGTGCTTTTCTTTGATACAAGCAAGTTCCTTGTTGAGAAGGCTAAGCAGGAGGATTTTGTAGTAATGGGTCGTTTCGCAGATGCTATCCTTACGAACAATCATATTCCTCATGTAAGTATTTTCGTTACAGCTCCTGTAAAGAGACGTGTGCAGAGGCTTATGGAGATTAATCCTAAGTTCACAGCTAAGCAGGCTAAGGCTCTTATTGATGCTGAGGATAAGCGTCATCAGATTAAATACAAGTACTATACTGGCAGAAAATGGAGCAAGGCTTCTAACTATGACTTGTGTATCAACAGTGCAAGCTATGGTGTGAAGGGCTCTATGGATCTGATTATTCGTGCGCTTCGTCTTGAGGACAGGGTTAAAGATAATTCAGTTAATAAATAGATTTTGGCAGGCATGCCCCTTGAGGGCGGCCTGCTTTTTTATGCCAAAGTATGCAAGAAAAGCTGCCAGTGGCAGGTTTTATGTATGTTATTGTATGTGGCAAACTTTTGTGGAAAATGTGCTTGAGCGGTGTGGAGGGATACCACGCTGAGACAGTCAGGAATTTGTGCTTTGCGAAGGATATTAGATTTTCTTAATGTTCTATACGTTTCCAAGCAACTCGGCAACAGGACGTTGCCGAGAGCGAGACTTGAGCCATGGATGGCGAATGTCGAACGGTTGCGTCAACTTTAAAACACCTATATTAGAACATTTAGAAAATATTATATCCGTAACTCTGCACAAATTTCTGACTGTTTCAGCGTGGTATCCTGTTTTAGGTTTTGAGCACATTTTATGTAAGGTATTTGGACTTAACACAAAATAAAAATATAAAATGACATATGTGTATGTTTCTACTTAGATATGGAAATATTATTTATATCAAATTGGGCAACGTTTATATGGAAGGAGAAACATATGTCATATTTGGAAATCGAAAAAGTTTTAGGCAGGGAAGTCCTAGACTCAAGGGGCAATCCTACTGTGGAGGCTGAGGTATATCTCTATGATGGCACTGTGGGCAGGGGAATTGCTCCGTCTGGGGCATCAACAGGAGAGTTTGAGGCGCATGAACTTAGGGACAAGGATGAGAAGAGGTATCTGGGCAAGGGGGTGCAGAATGCTGTTGACAATATTAATACAGTGATTAGCACACGTCTTGAGGGGATGGATGCCTCTGACATTTATGCTGTTGATAAAGCCATGATAGAGGCAGATGGCACTGATGACAAATCAAAGCTTGGCGCAAATGCTATCCTTGCCGTGTCAATTGCTGCATCTGATGCGGCGGCAAAATCCCTTGACATTCCTTTGTACAGATTTATAGGAGGCGTGGCTGCTGCTACAATGCCTGTACCTATGATGAATATCATAAATGGTGGAGCTCACTCCAAAAACTCAATTGATTTTCAGGAGTTCATGATAATGCCTGTGGGAGCCTGCTGCTTTAAGGAAGCCTTGAGGATGGGGGCTGAGGTGTATCATTCTCTGGCAAGGGTCTTAAATATGAAGGGCTTATCCACAGCGGTTGGTGATGAGGGAGGCTTTGCCCCTGATTTTGATAGGGTTGAGGATGTGCTTGACACCATGACAGAGGCTGTAAAGCAGGCAGGCTATGAGCCTGGCAGGGACATATGCTTTGCTCTTGATGTAGCTGCAAGTGAGTGGAAGCCATTACACAAAGAAGGGATGATGACGGCTGAGCATGATATTACCGGACAGGTGTCATATCATATGCCAAAGAGTGGAAGGGATTATTCTTCGGAGGAGCTTATAGATATGTACAAGAAGCTCATTGAGAAATATCCTATTGTGTCCATTGAGGACCCTCTGGATGAGGAGGACTGGAATGGCTGGAAAAAGATTACTGCGGAGCTTGGAAAGAGGGTACAGCTTGTAGGAGATGATTTGTTTGTGACAAATACAAAGCGCCTGTCAAAGGGCATAGAGAATGGCTGTGGCAATTCGATTCTTATAAAGGTAAACCAGATTGGCTCTGTATCGGAGGCACTGGATGCAATCAAGCTGGCTCATAGGGCTGGATATACAGCTATTGCTTCCCACCGCTCTGGTGAGACTGAGGACACCACTATTGCAGACCTTGCTGTGGCTATGAACTGTGGGCAGATAAAGACCGGCGCGCCATGCAGAAGTGAGAGGACAGCCAAGTACAACCAGCTTCTTAGAATCGAGGAAGCGCTGGGAGAAGCTGCTTCTTATCCGGGGCTTGGGGCATTGGGAAAATAGCATATTATAATGTAAACACAAGTTTATAATTATTTTATAATTTTTATTAGCACTCACACTTGACGAGTGCTAATAATAGTGCTATAACATAATCAACAAAAGAAAACAAATAAAAATTAAAGGAGGAAGGACATATGTTAATGCCTAGTATTTTTGGAGAAAACTTATTTGATGATATTTTTGATGGTGACTTTTTCAAACCAGCAGCTGGAAGCAATAGATATAGCAATGCAAATACAGCAGTTATGAAAACTGATGTCAGAGAGAATCAGGACAGCTTTGATATTGATATTGACCTTCCAGGATATAAAAAGGATGATGTAAAGGCTGAGCTTAAGGATGGTTACATGACCATCACAGCAGAGAAGAATGACAGCAATGAGGAAAAGGACAAGAAGGGCAATTACATCAGAAGAGAGCGCTTTTATGGCACCTGCAGCAGAAGCTTCTATGTAGGAGATGATGTTACAGAGGAAGACATAAAGGCTAAGTTCGAGGATGGAATCTTAAAGATTAACGTTCCTAAGAGGGAGAAGAAAGAGGAGATTCCTCAGAAGAAATACATTTGTATTGAAGGCTAATCAATAAGCTTTAGCCATTTGAATGGCTTGATGGTTCTGGCGCACGGCGGTTTTTAAATAAGCGGTTGTGCGCCAGAATAGTATAAAAATATCATAATGTTAATAATTGGACTTTTTACCATTAAAAGACCACTTTTGATACTAAAAAAGTTGCTTTTTAAGGATTGGTTTGAATTATTTGGACGTCAAATAGCAAATATTAAATTAAAAGTCCAAAATAGTTGATTATGTGGATTTTTTCTTCATATTATTAATAAAAAAGTCCAAACAACAAAGATAAATATATATATAACCAACACAACAGGGAGGTGTGGAAATGAACATACAGAAATTTACTCAGAAATCAATAGAAGCAGTCAACGACTGCGAGAAGCTTGCATATGATTATGGCAATCAGGAAATAGAGCAGGAGCATTTGCTGCTGGCTCTTCTAGAGCAGGAAGATGGACTGATTCCTAAATTAATAGAAAAGATGGAGATTGACCTGCATCACTTTACCGAGAATGCCCGCCGTCATCTTGAGGCGAGAACCAAGGTCAGCGGAGCCGGTCAGTTATATGTGGGCAAAGATTTGAACAATGTACTTATCCATGCAGAGGATATAGCAAAATCAATGGGCGATGAATATGTGTCTGTTGAGCATCTTTTCCTGTGTCTGCTCAAATATCCAAATAAGGCTATGAAGGAGCTTATCAAGGAATATGGACTTACCAAGGATCGATTCCTCACAGCCCTTTCAACCGTGAGAGGAAACCAGAGGGTCACAAGCGATAACCCGGAGGCTACATATGATACCCTTGAAAAATATGGTTATGATATGGTGGAGAGAGCCAGAGAACAGAAGCTCGACCCGGTAATAGGCAGGGATGATGAAATCAGAAATGTCGTTCGTATCTTGTCCAGAAAGACCAAAAACAATCCGGTATTAATCGGTGAGCCTGGTGTAGGTAAAACCGCAGTAGTAGAGGGGCTTGCACAGCGTATAGTAAAGGGTGATGTGCCTGAGGGCTTAAAGAATAAGAAGCTTTTTGCTCTTGACATGGGCTCTCTTGTAGCAGGTGCCAAGTATCGTGGTGAGTTTGAGGAGAGGCTTAAGGCTGTTCTGGAGGAGGTTAAAAGCTCAGAGGGACAGATAATTCTCTTTATAGATGAGCTGCACACAATTGTGGGAGCAGGAAAAACAGATGGTGCCATGGACGCAGGACAGCTCCTTAAGCCTATGCTTGCAAGAGGTGAGCTCCACTGTGTAGGTGCTACAACTCTGGACGAGTATAGAGAGTATATTGAGAAGGATGCAGCCCTGGAGAGACGTTTCCAGCCGGTTATGGTAGATGAACCAACGGTAGAGGATACTATCTCAATTCTTCGAGGCTTAAAAGAGAGATACGAGGTATATCATGGTGTAAAAATAACAGACTCTGCTCTTGTTACAGCAGCAGTTCTTTCAAATAGATATATATCTGACAGGTTTCTGCCAGACAAGGCAATTGATTTGGTGGATGAAGCCTGTGCCCTTATCAAGACAGAGCTTGATTCCATGCCTACAGAGCTTGATGAGCTGAATCGTAAGGTAATGCAGCTTGAGATTGAAGAAACTGCCTTAAAGAAAGAGACAGACAACCTGAGCAAGGAGAGACTTGCAAACCTGCAGAAGGAGCTGGCAGAGCTCAGAGCTGATTTTAACAATAAGAAAGCCCAGTGGGCAAATGAGAAGGGGGCAGTTGACAAGGTGTCAAAGCTTCGTGAATCCATTGAGTCCACAAAGAATGAGATAAAGACTGCTCAGCAGAACTATGATCTGGAAAAGGCAGCAGAGCTTCAATATGGAGTGCTGCCACAGCTTGAGAAACAGCTTGAAGCAGAGGAAGAGCAGCTAAAGAATCGTGACTTGTCATTAATCAGGGAAAATGTAAGTGACGAGGAGATAGCCCGGATTATTTCAAGATGGACAGGTATACCTGTAGCAAAGCTTACTGAGAGCGAGCGAAACAAGACCCTGCATCTGGATGAGGAGCTTCACAAGAGGGTTATAGGTCAGGACGATGGAGTTACCAAGGTAACAGAGGCAATCATCCGTTCAAAGGCTGGCATCAAGGATCCAACAAAACCAATCGGTTCATTTATGTTCCTTGGACCAACCGGTGTAGGTAAGACAGAGCTTGCAAAGGCTCTGGCAGCAAGCCTCTTTGATGATGAGAGCAATATGGTCAGGCTTGATATGAGTGAGTACATGGAGAAGTACTCAGTGTCACGACTTATAGGTGCGCCTCCGGGATATGTAGGCTATGATGAGGGTGGCCAGCTCACAGAAGCAGTAAGACGTAAGCCTTATTCAGTTGTATTGTTTGATGAGGTTGAAAAGGCACATCCGGACGTATTTAATGTACTCCTTCAGGTGCTGGATGATGGACGTATCACTGATTCACAGGGCAGGACTGTTGATTTTAAAAATACTATTATCATTATGACCAGCAACATTGGCTCACAGGAGCTTTTGGATGGCATAGATGAAAATGGCATGATTAAGCCGGGCTGTGAAGCTGAGGTCATGAATGAGCTCAGAAGCCATTTCAGACCTGAGTTTTTGAACCGTCTGGATGAAATCATCCTGTTTAAGCCTCTGACCAGGGACAATATAGGAAATATTATCACCCTGCTTATGGCTGACCTGAACAAGCGTCTGGCTGACAGGCAGATAAAGGTAAGCCTGACGGACAGTGCAGCAGCCTTCATCACAGAAAATGGCTATGATCCTGTATATGGAGCCAGACCATTAAAGCGTTATCTGCAAAAGAATGTGGAGACACTGGCTGCAAAGCTCATCCTCGCAGATGAAGTCAGGGAAGGCGATACAATTCTGATTGACACAGATAATGGTGCCCTGACAGCTCGTGTGGAGAGGCAGTGATGCCAGAATCATGAAGCAGCTGTGCTTATATTTGGATAGGCAATTATGACAGAGTAAGCCGGTGGCAGGAAGAGCAAAATGTCTGCCACTGGAAAACAAGTGTCCTCTTGGGAAAAACGCACATTATATTGGAAAAATAAGCCATTAAATGTGACATAACGTAGAAAAAAATATACTCACTTGAAAAGCGTCTGAAATTCATGTATTCTATACAATAGAAAAAATGAATTTTTGGACGCTTTATTATTCATTTAATAAACAAAAAATAATCATTTATTTAATTAAATACAGAAATTTGCAAGATTTAGAGGAAAATAATTCAAAATGGATTTATTCGATTACATGAGAGAACAGAATATGGAATCGGAAGCACCACTTGCGTCAAGACTGAGACCTACCACTCTGGATGAGGTAGTGGGCCAGCAGCATATAATAGGCAAAGATAAGCTCCTGTACAGGGCCATAAAGGCGGATAAGCTCAGCTCTATCATATTTTATGGACCACCAGGAACTGGCAAGACCACACTCGCAAAGGTGATTGCCCATACCACAAGCGCAGAATTCATGCAGATCAATGCCACATCAAGCGGCAAGAAGGACATGGAGGATGTTGTGGCGAAGGCCAAGGATAACCAGGGGATGTTCGGCAAAAAGACAATCCTTTTTGTAGACGAGATACACCGCTTCAACAAGGGACAACAGGACTATCTGCTCCCATTTGTGGAGGATGGCACAATCATTTTAATTGGAGCTACAACGGAGAATCCTTACTTTGAGGTTAATGGAGCTCTGCTGTCCAGGTCGGTTATATTCGAGCTTAAGAAGCTGTCAAAGGACGATATAAAGACTCTGATTATGCGGGCGGTAACTGATGTGAAAAAGGGCATGGGCTCCTATAAGGCAGAGATTGATGATGATGCTTTGGAGTTTTTGGCAGATGTGTCAAATGGCGATGCCAGGGCAGCCCTTACAGCAGTAGAGCTGGGAGTGCTTACAACAGAGCGTTCAGAGGATGGAATCATACACATTACAATAGATGTGGCAAGTGAATGTATACAAAAAAGAGTCATATCCTATGATAAAAAGGGAGACAATCATTATGATACCATCTCGGCATTTATAAAGAGCATGCGGGGCTCAGATCCGGATGCGGCAGTTTATTATCTGGCGAGAATGCTCTATGCAGGTGAGGATGTAAAGTTCATCGCAAGGCGGATTATGATACTTGCGTCAGAGGATATAGGCAATGCAGATCCGAATGCCCTGGTTGTTGCCACAGCGGCGGCACAGGCAGTGGAGCGGATTGGCATGCCGGAGTCACAGATTATACTGAGTCAGGCAGTCACCTATATGGCGTGTGCCCCTAAGAGCAATGCGGCCTACGGAGCCATAAGTAAAGCAATGGGAGTTGTGCAGTCCACAAAGACACCGCCGGTACCAACACATCTGCAGGATGCACATTATGGTTCAGCACAGAAGCTGGGACATGGCGTGGGATACCAGTATGCCCATGATTATCCAAACCACTATGTGAAGCAGCAGTATCTGCCGGATGGACTTACAGACCAGGTATTTTATGAGCCGGGTGATTTGGGCTATGAGGCGCAGATGAAAGCCCATATGAGAAAGCTTCATGATGAGGCGGAGTGATGTATTATCAGAATGATATTATGTAGATTATATGCAGATATATGCTGTATACAATCTGATTCGGTAAATGAGTTAATAATGAAGTAAAACATATATAAAACTAGGAGGACAGAGATGAAAAAGTATCAGGACATGACAAAGGAAGAATTACTTGAGGAGAAGACAGCGCTTGAGGCAGAGTTTCAGAATATAAAGGACATGAAGCTTAACCTCGATATGTCCAGAGGAAAACCGGGTACAGACCAGCTTGATCTTACAATGCCAATGCTTGATGTTCTTAATTCCAAGTCGGTATTAAAAAGTGAAAATGGCTTAGAGCTTCGTAACTATGGCTGTCTGGACGGAATCCCGGAGGCTAAGAAGCTTGTTGCAGATATGGTTGGAACAAAGCCGGAAAATGTTATTGTATATGGTAACTCAAGTCTTAATATCATGTATGATCAGGTTGCCAGAGCAGAGCTTTTTGGATTATGTGGAAATACTCCATGGTGTAAGCTTGACAAGGTGAAATTCCTCTGCCCTGTACCTGGCTATGACAGACATTTTGCCATAACAGAGGAGTTTGGAATTGAGATGATTAACATCCCAATGACAGCAGATGGTCCAGACATGGATATGGTGGAAGAGTATGTAAATAATGATGAGTCTGTAAAAGGTATCTGGTGTGTACCTAAATACTCTAATCCGGATGGAATCGTGTATTCAGATGAGACAGTTAAGCGTTTTGCAGCCTTAAAGCCAGCAGCAGCGGACTTCAGAATTTTCTGGGACAATGCCTACGCAGTACATCATCTCTATGATGACAATCAGGCAGAGATTCCTGATATTTTATCCCTTTGTGAGGAAAATGGAAATCCGGACATGGTATTTGAGTTCTGTTCAACAAGCAAAATCAGCTTCCCTGGTGCAGGAATTGCAGCAATTTCTACATCAAAGGCAAATGTTGAGGATATAAAGAAGCGGCTCACAATCCAGACAATCGGACATGATAAGACCAACCAGCTCCGCCATGTACTTTATTTCAAAGATATGGATGGAATCAAGGCTCATATGAGCAAACAGGCAGCCCTTATCAGACCTAAATTTGATATGCTTGATGAGCTCCTTACCAGGGAAGCGGCATCAAGAGGAATAGGCACATGGATTAAGCCAATGGGAGGATATTTTATCGGATTTAAAGCCCTTCCAGGCTGCGCAAAGGATATTGTTGCAAAATGTAAAGAGGCAGGAGTTGTACTGACAGGCGCAGGCTCTCCATTCCCATACAAGAAGGATCCAGAGGATTCTGTAATCAGAATTGCACCAACATTTCCTTCTCTTGAGGAGCTTACAAAGGCAGCTCAGGTATTTGTAACAGTAACAAGACTTGTAAGTGTCAATAAAATACTTGAGAATAAATAGTACTTTTGGTATAATGAATCCTAGAGTTGTATAAATTTTCTGAAAATTGAAAGCAGGGTATACAAATGGGATTGTTTAAGAAAGATACAAAAGCTGTTTCGAATGAGGGAAGTCAGCAGGCAGAATTAGAAAAGCTTCTTGCAGAGGTTTCATCAGACGCACAAAAGCTTGCAGCATCTATTGCTGCAGTGAAAAAACATGTCAGTAAGGTGTCGGGTGATACTGACAATATTTCTGATATTATGCAGCAGTACAGCGCATATATTCAGGAAATGAATGCAAGCGTAATAGAAATCGCAAATGTCATGGAGGATATGGAGTCGTCCTTTGAGGGCATGAGCGAGGAGGCAAAAGAAGGTGCTGATTATGCTCAGAACAGTAACAACGAAGCCTACGATATCATGACAAAGTCTGAGAAGGAGAGGGCTTCAGTTGGAGAGAGGGCAGATGCAGTTGAGATTGCACTCATGGAAAAAATCGAACAATCCAAAGCTGCAGAGAAAATCCTTGACCTTACGGCAGACATTATGGAGATCGCAGACCAGACCAATCTGCTTGCACTTAATGCCTCAACAGAGGCTGCCCATGCAGGTGATGCTGGCAAGGGTTTTGCAGTTGTTGCAGATGAGATTACCAAGCTTGCAGCCAGTTCAAGTACCACAGCCAGCCAGATTAAGGAAATATCCAATACAGTTTTAAGTGCTGTCACAGGTCTAGCCCAGGAGGCAAATAACGTTGTGGAGTTCATGAAGGATAAGACAATGGGCAGTTACGCACAGCTCGTAGAGGTGGGACGTAAATATCAGGCAGATTCCAAGATTATGTTTGATAAGATGCAGGATTTTTCATTCATGTCGCAGAACCTCTTAAAGCAGGTGGAGGATTCCACCAGATCGGTTGAAGCAATAAAAAATGCCACATCCCAGTCAGCAAATGCGGTGACAACCTTGAATGACGAGATTGCAGGAGTTGCAAGTGCCCTGTCAGATATCGGCGTTGAGAACGAAGGGATTGAGATACTGGCACATAAAATAGCGGACGGCATATAAATAACAGCTTAATAGAGTTAAGAGAAAAAAGAACTTCAGCGTATACGAATTATGTGTACACTGAAGTCCTTTTTAGATTTGTTAAGAATTGATTCAGAAACTGGTAAGAAATGAAAGGCATAATATAAGCGGTGAAAGGAGTCATTAATATAAAAAGATGAAAAGTATTTTAGATTATCTGGACAATACAGTAAAAAATCATGGAGAAAAGATTGCGGTTGACGATGGAAATATCTGTATGACCTGGAAGGAATTACAAATGTTGTCAAAACAGATCGGAACAGCATTGTGCGCAAAAACAGACAGGGAAAAGCCAATTGCAATAGTAGCAGACAAGAGTTCTGTGACTCTGGCTGTAATGTTTGGGGTTGTGTATGCAGGCTGCTTTTATGTAATGGTAGATCCTAAACAGCCACTAGACAGGATGCATGATATTTTTATGGCATTGTCACCGCAAATAATAGTTACTTATGCCGAGAATGAAAAGCTGATAGATGAAACAGGATACGGAGATAAAAAGTGTCTGGTTGAAGAGATAATTCAAACGGACATTGATGGTAAAAAATTAATGGTGGTCAGAAATAACTGCAAGGAAGATGACCTTCTATATGGCATTTTTACATCAGGTTCTACAGGAAAACCAAAGTGTATAGCTGTAAGCCACAAAGCGGTCATGGATTTTATAGGACATTTTTCTCAAACTTTTAATTTTACGGACAAGGATATAGTGGGAAATCAGGCACCATTTGATTTTGATGTCTCTGTAAAGGATATATATACCTGCGTAATGACTGGAGCAGAACTTGTAATAATACCTACAAAACTGTTTTCTGTACCGCCAAGGCTTTTGGATTATATATGTGATAAACATATTAATTCTCTGGTGTGGGCTGTTTCTGCCCTTACCATTGTATCATGCATGAAAGGTCTCAGCTACAGGGTGCCGGTGGAGGTAAAACGTGTGATGTTTAGTGGAGAAGTAATGCCGATTAAACAGCTCAAATTATGGCAGCAGGCATTACCTGATGCAGAATTTGTTAACCTTTATGGACCATCTGAGATAACGTGTAACTGTATGTATTACAGAGTAGACAGGACATTTGAGGACAATGAGCTGTTGCCGCTTGGAAAGGCTTTTGAAGGAAGAAAAATTCTGCTTATGGATGAAAATGGACATGAAATCAATAATCCGGGAGTGACAGGAGAAATATGCGTTGTAGGAGAATCTCTTGCAAGAGGATACTATAATAATAAAACAGAAACAGACAGAAAATTTCGTCAGATAGATATAAATGGAGAAACAAAAAGATGCTACTTTACGGGTGACATGGCTCGTTATGATGAGACTGGAAACCTGTTTTTCGCTGGAAGGAAGGATTTTCAGATTAAACACATGGGGCATCGGATTGAGCTTGAAGAAATTGAGCATGCCCTAAATCAACTGCCGGGAGTTGAGAAAAGCTGTTGTTTTATGAATAAAAAAAGAAACAGGCTTGTAGGTTTTTATCTTGGAAATGCAAAGGAAAATGAGATAAAATCAAGTCTTAAAAGAAAATTACCAGCATATATGATACCTCATACTATTGTGAAAGTGGAAGATATGCCATTAAATAAAAATGGGAAAACGGACAGAAAATACTTTATGAACAGACAGGAGGTGATGATGTAATGGACATGGATTGTCTGCAACATGCAGTTGAAAGTTATAAGACACCATTTTATATGTTTGATTTGGATGAGCTGAAAAGCAGAGTGGTTTTTTTTAGGGATAACCTTCCACATGATGTAAATATATGTTATGCAATAAAGGCAAATCCTTTTTTGACAGAAATTATGTCAGAGATTACGGACAGGATTGAAGTATGTTCCATGGGAGAGTTTGAAATCTGTAACAGATTAAAACTGGCTCCTGAGAAACTGCTAATATCCGGTGTATTGAAAATGAAAGCAGATATCACAAAAATAATGAATACTTATGGTGGAAAGTGTTCATATACAGTGGAGTCAATAGAACAATTGCAGTGTTTTGCAAGGTGGAGTGAAGCTCATAATGAAAGACTTAAGGTGTATTTGAGGCTGACCAGTGGTAATCAGTTTGGAATGGATGAGGAAACTATAGCAGACATAATCGGCTCTGCGAATGATTATCCATTACTTGAAATTAAGGGAATTCATTACTTTTCAGGAACGCAGAAGAAGAGCAATAAAAAATTTGAAAAAGAGTTAAATGACCTTAATGATTTTTGCCTGAAAATAGAAGAAAAATATGGATTTGATATTGGAGAACTTGAATACGGACCAGGGCTTGCTGTTGCTTATTTCGATGGGCAGAGAGATACTCTGCAGGAAGATTTGGATACAATTAATTGTGCCTTATCCAAAATGAAATGGAAAGGAAAAGTAACCCTTGAGATGGGGCGTGGACTGTCTGCATCCTGTGGATACTATATGACAGGAATTTTGGATATAAAAAGAAACAGAAATAAAAATTACTGTATAGTTGATGGCGGTATACATCAGCTGAATTATGATGGACAGATTAGAGGAATGTATCAGCCCAAATGCATATACGATAGTAGAAAAAATTATGGAGAACCGGAAGTATGGACAATTTGCGGTTCCCTATGTACGGCAAATGACGTCTTGATTCAGAGACTTGAATTAACTAAACCGAAAATAGGAGATGTGATTATTTTTGAAAATGTGGGTGCATATGCGATGACTGAGGGAATGTCACTCTTTTTAAGCCATGAGCTGCCTGCTGTAATTATGTATTCTGCAAAATCTGGTTTTAAGATAGTGCGCAAAGAACAAAATACCTATAGATTAAATATGGAGGATGATAATAATGGAAGAATTAATTAGAATTTTGAATGATATGGATGACAGTATTGACTGGGAGAACACTGACAATTTAATAGATGATAGAATAATGGATTCATTTATGGTTATATCACTGATATCTGAGCTGACAGATCAGTTTGATATCGATATTGAAGCTTCTGAAATAGTGCCGGAGAATTTAAATTCGGTAGAGGCAATGTGGAAAATGATAACAAGACTTCAGGAGAACTAGGATGTCATACTGTCAACCTTTATATTTATTTGTTTTCTTGCCGGTAGTGCTTTTGGCATATCAGCTTACATCAGCAAAATACAGATGGTGTACCCTGCTTCTGGCAAGTTATGTATTCTTTTGGACAATCAGTGGGAAGCTTGTGATATATTTAATTGTTACATCACTGTTTACGCATTATATAACAGTCTGGATGGAACTTATCAAAAAGCAGTGCGATGATAAAAAAATGGCGAAAAAGAGAAGAAAAAGGGTATTAATATTTGGAATAGCAGTTCTCCTTGGAATACTGGTTTATCTTAAATACTACAATTTCTTTGCCGTAAATATTGATAAGATATTAACTCATGTAACGAGTGGTTTTTATTTGAATGTTAAGACCTTTTTAATCCCGATAGGAATTTCGTTTTATACTCTTGAAGCCATTGGATATATGGCTGATGTGTACTGGAACAAGGTGGAGGCAGAAAAAAATCCAGGCAAAGTTGCATTGTTTCTGGGCTTTTTCCCACAAATAATGGAGGGACCAATTGCCTTGTATTCCCAGACTGCAGATGAACTATGGGAAGGCAGATCACTTAAAGGTGAAAACTTATCACAGGGATGTATAAGGATATTCTGGGGCTTATTTAAAAAGCTTATTGTAGCGGACAGATTATCAATGCTTGTGACAAATATATTTGATAATTATGCAAGTTACCACGGAATGGTGATTGTGATAGGT
>URLU01000022.1 GCA_900548765.1 uncultured Lachnobacterium sp. | reverse complement strand
GTTCATTGTCATAACTGCAGCAGGAGTCATCTTAGATGCAGCTGTGAGGATTGTGTAGTTACAAAGTGATGAAGCAATCATTACCAGGGCAGTCACAGTTCCCTTAATCTTAGGGAAGAGCAGTACAAGTACAAAAAGTACAATATAAATAATACCACAAACAATGAAAAGATTGTATGATGTAAGTTCTGTCGCAGTAGTGGTAACAGAAACGCCAAGTACAGAATCAAGGCACTTGGCAAGTATTTTTTGTTCATAATCTTCTCCTTTAATATAGTAAGATATTTGGTTTCTTTTTCGTTTTGTCACAAACTAAAAGATGGTTTGGGTTCGTACTTTGTTTAAAATTTAACAACGCCTTTATGATAACATTTTAACAAGTGAAAAACATAGCGTCTAATATCCAGCAATGGTGGAGAAATAGACATAGGATATGTTTTTCCACTGGCTGGGCACTATATACCTCATAAGGTACGGCGTTTCCTTGAAAATAAGGAAAATTCAAAGGTTGTGTTTAATTTCTGGCAGGTTCATATTGTGATAATTCAAAACTTTATCACTTTAAAGGAAAACAGTACTTGAATTAGCCGTAATTATAGGTTATGATATTAAAAACTTTAGTATCAAAAGGGAAAAGGAACCAAGAAGATGAAGGATTTGGATAAGTTACGAAATGATCTGGATATGTGCGATGAGATTATTGTGGATGCACTTCGCATGCGTTATCAGATTATACAGGAAATCACAAATTACAAGCAGGAGAACGGCATAGAAATCGTTCAGCCGGAAGAAGAGGAGCGAAAGAAAAAGTTTGTTCTGGATAAGCTTGGTGATTATAAGTATAAAAAATCTGTGTTAAAGGTATATGAGAGCATTTTATACCGCAGCAAGAGAATTCAGTCACACGAATTATTTGATTTCAATATTTTCCTGATTGGTTTTATGGGAGTTGGAAAGAGTACAATATCAAAGGCCTTACAGCGCACCTTTGCCATGGATGTAGTTGAGATGGATGAGGTTATAGCAAAGCGCAATGGCATGAGTATTTCTGAAATATTTGAACTGCACGGAGAGGAGTACTTCCGTGAGGAGGAGACAGAGCTTTTGCGTGAGAGCCGCAACAAGAAAAACATGATTGTTTCCTGTGGCGGTGGCGTTCCAATGCGTCAGATCAATGTAGATGAGATGAAAAAGAGCGGCAGGGTGGTGCTTCTGACAGCCAGCCCGGAGACGATTTTAGAGCATGTAAAGCACAGCCACGACAGACCGCTTTTGGAAAATAATAAAAATGTTGAGTACATAGCAGAGCTTATGGAAAAGAGAAAGAGTGCCTACGAATCAGCGGCAGATATTGTGATTTCTACAGATGGCAAGAGTGTGTATGACATCTGCGAAGAGATTATTACGAAGGTTAATGAATAGGAAAAGAGGATATAACAATGGGAAAAGAAATTACAGGTCATACAGGTCTCTTATGTTTACTGGGAAGCCCGGTAGCACACAGTGTATCACCGGCAATGCACAATGAAGCATGTAAGCAGCTGGGATTGGATTATGCATATCTGGCATTTGATGTGCCGGAGGATAAGATGCCTCAGGCAGTTGAGGGCTTACGCACTATGGGAGTCAGGGGCTGGAATATCACTATGCCGGGCAAAAATATAATGTGCAGGCTGGCTGATAAGGTATCACCGGCATCTGAGATTTCAGGTGCATGTAACACGATTGTCAATGACAATGGCGTGCTCACTGCATACACTACAGATGGTATTGGCTTTATGCGTGCGGTAAAGGAAAACGGAGTAGACATCATTGGAAAGAAGATGACACTTCTTGGAGCAGGCGGAGCTGCAACAGCGATTCTGGTTCAGGCAGCCTTAGATGGAGTTGCAGAGATTAATGTATTTAATATCAGAGATGCCTTCTGGGAGCGTGCCCAGGATATCGTGAACCAGTTAAATGAGCGCACATCCTGCAAGGTTACACTTCATGATTATGAAGACCCTGAAATACTGCGTGCTTCTATTGCTGACAGTGCAATCCTTGTCAATGGCACATCTGTTGGTATGGCGCCAAAGACTGATGCTACAATCATCACAGATACAAGCATGTTCAGACCAGACCTCTTTGTATTTGATGTGATTTATAATCCACAGGAGACCAGACTCTTAAGAGAGGCAAAGGCAGCGGGCTGCAAGACCGGAAATGGAATGTATATGCTTCTGTATCAGGGAGCAGCATCATTTGAGCTGTGGACAGGACAGGAAATGCCGGTGGAGATTATTAAGGAAAAGTATTTTTCATAAGAGTGTTTCTGGATTAGTTGACACTAACAAAAGTTGGTGCTAGTATGAGTGCAGATAATAAAGCCGCCTGAACAGCGGTTTTATTTAGCGTAACGCGTTAGTATGTCCTAACATATATTAGTTATATAAAAGGAGGCGGAATAATGAGCGTGTTTATCGGACTTATGATTCCATTTGTGGGAACATCCCTTGGAGCCATGATGGTTCTGTTTATGAAAAAACAAATAGATATCGGCATCCAGAGAATACTGACAGGCTTTGCGGCAGGAGTAATGGTGTCGGCATCCTTCTGGAGCCTTTTGATACCGGCGGTGGAGCAGGCAAAGCAGAGCATGGGCAGGCTGGCGGTGATTCCAACGGCACTTGGCTTTTGCATAGGAATGATTTTCCTCCTGCTGTTGGATGTGCTGACACCCCATATGCACATGGATGAATCAGTAGAGGGACCAAAGAGCAGCCTGAGGAAGACAACCATGCTAGTGCTGGCAGTGGTTATACATAACATACCGGAGGGAATGGCGGTAGGAGTGCTATACGCAGGCTGGTTACAGGGCAATTCACTGGTGACAATCTCAGCAGCCTTATCCTTATCCATAGGTATAGCCATACAAAACTTCCCCGAGGGTGCTATCATATCAATGCCCCTTCACGCCAACGGCATGAGCAAGGGCAAGGCATGTATTCAGGGCATACTCTCAGGCGCGGTGGAACCAATTGCAGGAATTATAACCATACTTCTTGCATCAATCATAGTGCCCTTTATGCCGGTCTTACTAAGCTTTGCGGCAGGAGCCATGATATACGTTGTGGTTGAGGAGCTGATTCCTGAGATGTCAGAGGGAAAGCACTCTAATTGGGCGACCATATCATTTATGGTTGGATTTGCAGGTATGATGGTTCTCGATATAGCAT
This sequence comes from uncultured Lachnobacterium sp., assembly GCA_900548765.1. Lineage (GTDB taxonomy): Bacteria > Bacillota > Clostridia > Lachnospirales > Lachnospiraceae > Roseburia. The sequence continues at coordinate 15,467 of URLU01000022.1, read as the reverse complement.
TCGGTTAATATTGTAAATCAGCTTCCCGCCCCACAAGCATAAATAATCGGATGGCATATAGTTGTTTGACAGAACAAAATATGAACTGCACCGAGTTTCCATAACAGCAGGCAACGGACATAAATTTACAAATTTGTAAACCCTATCCGCGATTAGGTCTCGGTGCTGCCTTCATATTTTTTCTGGCGAATAACTATATGTTATCCGATTCACACACAACCTAAATGCGGGAAGCGTAAAAAATGTGAAAAGTAAAAATGTAAAATGTATAACGCAGGAAAGGAACGTACATAATATGAGCAACGTAATAATAATCATAATTCTGGCAGCAGCAATAGCCTTAGGAATAAGAGAGTCCATCAAGCACTTCAAGGGCGAGGGTGGCTGCTGTGGCGGCGGTTCATCATACAAGCCCAAAAAGAAAAAGCTTGAGGGCACCATAACCCACACCTATGTCCTTCAGGTTGAAGATATGCATTGCCAGAACTGCGCTAACACAATAACCGGCGCAGTAAACGATATTGAAGGAGCCTCAGCCAAGGTTAACCTTAAGAGGAAAACAGTTACCATTTCCTGCGACAGGGATGTGGATATACAGGTGATTAAGGACGCTATTACAGGAAAAGGATACAAAGTTAAAGAAAACTCTTGACAAAGCAGTTAGAATAGACTAACCTATATTCAAAGTTAGTTACAACTAACGGAGAATGGAGGGAAAAATCATGGATAAGATTTATGTAATTTTTTGGACACAGAGTGGAAATACAGGAGCTATGGCAAATGCTGTAGGCGATGGCGCTAAGGAAGCTGGTAAAGAGGTAGTTTTCCTCTCACCATCAGAAGTCAACATAAACGATATAAAGGATTTACCGGGATTCGCAATGGGCTGTCCTGCAATGGGAGCTGAGGTGCTTGAGGAAAGTGAGATGGAGCCTTTCGTAGAAGAGGCTGAGTCTTTCGTATCTGGCAAAAAGCTTGCCCTATTCGGTTCTTATGGCTGGGGAGATGGCCAGTGGATGAGAGACTGGGTTGACAGAATGACAGGAGCCGGCGCCACAGTTATAGGCGGAGAGGGCGTAATCGCTCAGGAGGCTCCGGATGATGAGGCAATCGCAAGCTGCAAGGCACTTGGAAAAGCTCTCGCAGAGCTGTAAGCCTATGGGGTTTGAGGAAAGCTTAATCAGAAATGCAGCTCCGACTCTTGCCGGTATAAAGGTGGCAAATTTGTATAACTACTCATTTAAAAGTCCCAAGGAGTGCAGGGAGTCAATAGACCGGCTGAACCGCAGGATGAACGGCAAGGGCGTATACATTGAGCTGTTTAAAAATGTTAATGACTTTTACTTAATCTATGTGTACAGGAAATCGCTGCTGACAAAGGAGCTTGCGAGAGCAGATGTGCAGGATTTTCTGACAGGATATGGCTATGAAAATAGCATGAATATTATAGAATGTGTGGAGCATCTAAAGGAGAGAATTAATTCCCAGGAATGTTTCCCACACGAAATTGGAGTCTTTTTAGGCTATCCCCTTCCTGACGTGAAATCCTTTATAGAGAAAAAAGGTCAGGACTGTATAGCATGTGGGGAATGGAAGGTATACCATAATGAACAGGAGGCCATGTGTCTGTTTTGCAAGCTCAAGCATTGCAAGGAGATATATATCAAAGTCTATGGCACAGGCAGGGGTATCTATGATATGACGGTCAGTGCATAGCAATCGACAACGCCAGGATTTGGTGTTATAATTTGGAGAAGTATATGAAAACTTCCCAATGCCATAGTAATTAACTAAAATTTCAATAATATAATAATGATCGCAAAGGGAATGGTTCGTGTAGCAATACGGAACTGTTCTTTTTGTTTATAGGGATAGTTTGCTGAAACTTCCCACATTTGAGGTTATGTTAATCTTCTGATATACAGTTGTTTTGCTGAAAAAATATGAAGTTAGCTGCTGGCACAAATCGCGGATAGTGTACTTAAATTTGTATAGGTAAATTCGTTGCGCAGATTAATGGAACCCCGCAGCAGTTCATATTTTCTTCAGCAAAACAACTGCATATCATCCGATTATCGAAGGCTATTATGTGGGAAGTATGGGAACTATATGTATAATAAACACAATATGCTGGGAAAATATCAGGAGGTAAACAAAATGAACGCAGAGAAAATAAAGGAAGAAGCCATACAGCTTAAGGACACAATCATAGCAGACAGACGCTATCTGCACACCCATCCGGAGACAGGCTTTGATTTGACAGAGACGAAAGCCTATGTCAAAAAAGAGTTGATAAGTATGGGTTATGAGCCGATTGACTGTGGAAAAGCAGGACTCGTTGTAAATGCAGGAGGTAAAAAGCCGGGTCGGGTATTCCTCATCAGGGGAGATATGGATGCACTTCCAATAAGGGAAGAGGCAGACGTGGACTTTGCATCAGACAGCGGCCGCATGCATGCCTGTGGACATGATATGCACACCTCCATGCTTTTGGGAGCTGCAAGAATTTTAAAGCAGCATGAGGATGAAATTCAGGGAACTATAAAGCTCATGTTCCAGCCGGCAGAAGAAATCTTTGAAGGCTCCCAGGACATGATAGAGGCAGGCGTGCTCAAAAATCCTGACGTGGATGCAGCACTTATGATTCATGTTATGGCGGGCATGCCATTTGAGGCGGGAACAGTAATCGTATCAGCACCGGGAGTCAGCGCACCGGCAGCGGATTATTTCAATATAAAGGTACAGGGAAAAGGCTGTCATGGCTCTATGCCAAACACAGGAGTAGACCCTTTAAATGCAGCAGCCCATATTCTTATCGCACTTGAAGAAATAAGTGCCAGAGAGCTTGCCATGTCAGATCAGGCAGTGCTCACAATCGGTACAATGAACGCAGGGGTAGCTGCAAATGTCATACCGGACACAGTCGATATGGGCGGCAGCATCCGAACCTTTGACGAGGAGACCAGAGCCTTCATCAAGGAGCGAATGACAGAAATCGCAGAAGGAATAGCAAAAAGCTTCAGGGCAGAGGCAGATGTTACATTCGGAAGTGGCTGCCCTACACTTGTAAACGACAAGGATCTGTCAATAAATGCAGAAAAATATGTAAAAGAGCTCTTAGGAGCCCAGAGAACATTCTCGGTAGCCCAGCTTGCAGCCATGAGCACAGGCAGACAGTCATCAAAATCCGCAGGATCAGAGGACTTCGCCTATGTAAGCCATGAGGTGCCATCAATAATGCTCGCCTTAGCCGCAGGACAGCCGGACAAAGGCTACCGCTATCCACAGCATCATCCAATGGTGAAATTTGATGAGGAAGCACTCACAAGCGGATGTGCAGTATATGCATACACAGCAATGCGCTGGCTGGAGGAACACAAATAATGTTTTTTATGATGGGAATAACTGATGGAAGAAAGGACTTAGACTTCAATCAGCAGATAATATGCAGCCAATGTGGAAGATATGGCAGATATCAGGTCTACATGACCTATATGGTGCTGTCGCTCTTCTTCATACCCTGCTTCAAATGGAATAAGAGATATTATGTGCAGATCAGCTGCTGTAATACAACATATGAACTGAACCCGGAAATCGGTAAGAGAATCGCCAGAGGCGAGGATATCGAGATATTGCCGGAACATCTGACAAGATTAAACAGAGGCGGTTATAACAACGGCTATAGCAACAGCTATAAGCGATGCAGTAACTGTGGTTTTGAGACCACTGAGGACTTCGAATACTGTCCGAAATGCGGGCATGAGTTTCCAAAATATTAATTAGCAAATCATATATCGATATATAAAATGTGCAATATAAATACGATAACCCAAACCTCCCACTTCAAGACATACGAAAAACGGGTGGCATACAGTTGTTTACCAGAACAAAATATGAACTGTCGCGGGGGTCCATCATGTGGGAAACGGAGAAGTATATCAAATCTATACACCCTATCCGCGATAAAATCCCGCGGCTGACTTCATATTTTTTCTGGGAAATACACTGTATGCCACCCGGTTCTCATAACCCCTGGAGTGGGAGGTTTGCGAATCTAAATCTCGCACCGCTTAGTCGCACTCTATTCGCTTATGTTGTGCTCCCGCATAAACTCACCAATCTTCATGTCCGTTCCCAAAATATGATTAGACAGCCAGCTCAATAAAAACTGAATCAAATCCAGCAGATATTCCTGCTGATTATCATCCATATCATCCAGCTCAGACAGATTAATACCCACAAGCCGCTCAACAAAAGCAGAGTGAGCCTTCATCTGGGCTCCAAGTCCAGGATAATTAATGCGCTCCATAAGCTCCTCCTCGTCATGGAAGTGAATCTGGGTATACTCTCTAAGTTCAGAGAGCAGGCGCATGATTTCATCATATTTATCATGGATAAAATTGTCATGGATTAAATCGTTGGTATCACTTATTATTTCAAAAAGCCTGCGGTGCTCATCATCCACTAAGGCGATGCCGGTCTTGTACTTGTCAGTAAATTCAAAGACATTTTCAGACTTATCTTCCATAGGAAGCATTTTGCCAATCAGCATATCGCTGGATAAAATGTGATGATAGAGCCAGTGAACCAGATAAGTGAGCAGCTCATTTAAGGATTTCTTTGCAGCCTCAGGCGAAGAATCATCAAGCTTGAAGCTATCTATTTTTGCAGCAAAGGCAGCATGCTCTTCTTTCTGGAGGGAAAGCTCTGGGTCATTAATGCTCTCCATATAGGCTTCCTCATGGGCAAAATGGGTATTGGCATAGTCCTTTAAGGAAGACAGCAGATTTTTAGCAACAGGTGCCACATCATCAGTCTCCTCAACCAGCGCAAAAGCGTCATTTATGAGCTTGAACAGGTGTCTGTGCTCATTATCTATTGTGTCAATATTCAGTAAACAGTCATTTGTAAATTCGTACATATAATCCTCCTATCTGTCTATCTTCTATTGATAGTCTATATGTTTTTATGGTATAAATTAAGGATAGTATAGCATTAATATAGTAGAAAAGCACTATAAAATTTTAAAAATAATAATGGAGAAAAAATGAATTTTATCAAGACACACAAGAAATGGTGCGCCCTAGCCCTGGGCATCATTATTGTAATCGGAGCCGCAGCAGCGGTATCAGCAGCAGTCATACAAAGCAGAAATGCAAAGGAGGTCACGGCTGCAGCAGAAAATACAGAACGAGAGTCTCAGGCTGTGGAAGTAGTGGAATATGCAAGCACTGAAGCAGAGACGGAAATATCTGAGAAAGAGTACTACGAGGAAGAGCTGGCACTGGATGACTCAGATGAGAATGTGGAATATGAGGGAAAAGACAAAGCGAAGGACAAGACAGAGGATTTTCCCTATTATATAAGCGTAAACCGTCAGATGAACACAGTGACCATATACTCAAAGGATGAGAATGGAGAGTACAAGGTGCCCATAAAGGCAATGGTATGTTCCTGTGGACTTAATGGAGGTACACCTCTTGGGGTGTTTAAGACATCAACTAAATACACATGGCGCGCATTATATGGAAATGTATATGGACAGTATGCATACAGAATAAATGGTCCTATAATGTTTCATTCAGTGCCATATTATACTACAGATAAGTGGAATCTTGAATCTGAGGAATACAATAAGCTTGGTGATTTCGCCTCTCTTGGCTGTGTGAGACTTTCAGTCAGGGATGCAAAATGGCTTGTAGATAACTGTCCATCCGGCACTACAGTGGAGATTTATGACAGTCCGGATCCTGGACCTCTTGGCAAGCCATCTGCAGCATGGATTGATTTGAACAGTCCTTGCAGAGGCTGGGATCCAACCGACCCGGACCCTGCTAATCCATGGAGTACAACAGGTCCGACTATTGCATGTGCGGCAAGTATAACAGTTGAGCGTGGAAGTGCTGTTGATACTATGTCTGGTGTATCCGCAGCCGCTGTGACAGGAGAGGCAGTGGCTGTAACAGCGTCAGGTACGGTAAATACTGATATGCCGGGCACATACGATATTTACTACAGCGCGACAGATTCCCGCGGCAATACTTCTACAGCGGCTACACAGTATATTGTTGTAGATACAACAAAACCGACAATTAGCTCAAAGGGTGACCTGTATCTGGCAGATGGCAGCTTTGACTCGTCACAGCTGGATGTACTTATAAAGAATCAGGTTACAGTATCAGATGGAAATTATTCTGCCACAGCAGTGATTGATGATTCTGACTATGCAGCCTTAAGCAGTGCAGTCCAGAATAAGACAGGAGGAAGCTATGCTGTCAGGCTGCATGCAGCAGACGACAGTGGAAATGTGTCTGATGATGTGGTGGTAAATGTGATTTACACATGTGAGACACCACAGCCGGGCACCGAGACCTCAGGCACGGAAGCTTCTGGTACAGAAGTAACTGGAACGGAAGCGCAGAGCATTGAAGCTGGTGATATGCAGTGATTGAGAAAATGCCACGGACATATAGTCTGTGGCATTTATAAATGCCAAGGTATGCAAGAGAAGCTGTCAGGTTTTCTGTATCTTGCTAATATAATCTACAAAGTATAGAATATAGCAGACACATAAATACGAAGAGGTGATAAAATGGAAGATTTCAAGGAATACACAACTTTCAAAACAACAAACAAAGATGGTGGAGAGGTAGAGCTTGCCGTAGTAGATGAATTTGATTTTGAAAACAAGCATTATGTAGTTGGCGCGCTCATTGAGGGAGATACAATCAATGAGGAAGGACTTTACATATATAAGGCAAAAATCACAGATGATGATTTCACAGTGGAAAAGATTAAAAATCAGGTAGATTACCAGAAGCTGGCCAGAGCCTATATGGAGCTTGAGGATAGTAAGGATGAAGACAGGGACAATACCAGAAGCTGAGAGTAATCAGGAAAGTTAGAGAAACGTAATGAGGACTAATACAAAAAGAGAAATGGCTTTGACAGAGGGACCAATAGCCGGTAACCTCTTAAGGTTTACGGTGCCGTTTTTGTTTGCTATTTTACTGCAGAACCTTTATGGTATCGTAGATACACTTATCATAGGAAATTTTGGAAGCACAGCAGGACTTTCCGCAGTATCAAGCGGTGCCCAGCTTCTGGCTGTATTCACATATTTTGCCATAGGACTGTCCAGCGGAGGAACCGTCCTGGTGGGACAGTGCATAGGGGCAAAGGATGAAAAGAGAGCTGCTAAAATAGTTGGAAATGTTATCATTGATTTCGCAGTGGTGGGATTAATACTGACACTGGCTGCGTTTGTTTTTTCACCACAATTGCTTGGACTTTTAAATGTGCCGGAAGAAGCTATGGAGCAGGCTGTTGCTTATATGAAAATCTGCAGCTGTGGTATTCCACTTATTATCGGCTACAACATTGTATGTGCTCTGCTTCGCGCTATGGGTGACAGCAAGAGCCCGCTTATATTCGTAGGAGTTGCCTGTCTTGTAAATATATGTGGTGATTACCTCCTCACAGGCAGGCTTGGAATGGGAGCCATGGGTGTGGCAATCGCTACAGTATGTGCCCAGGGCATCAGCTTTATTTACAGCCTTATATTTATCGCAAAGAGGGGCATGGCTTTTCCTTTTTCCTTAAAAGATATAAAGTTTCACAGAGAGATAACTGTTTCCATATTAAAGGTAGGCATACCAATAGGAATTCAGAGCATACTTGTAAATATAAGCTTTATGTTTATTACAGCCATTATTAATTCTATGGGACTTACAGCAAGTGCTGCCATGGGAATTGGAGATAAGATTGTTGAGTTTGCCTTTATTCCGCAGAATGCCTTTACATCATCGGTATCGGTGATTGTGGCGCAGAATTTCGGAGCAAAGCAGTATGACAGGGCGAAAAAGTCGGTGCGTTATGCTATTGTTGTGTGCCTGTCAATCGGACTGGTATTTCTGGCTATATGCCAGTTTATGCCTTGGCTCTTTCCGTCCATATTTACAGATGATGCGGCAGTTATAGAGCTTGCAGGACAGTACATGAGGGCATACAGTATTGATGCGGTATTAACCAGCATAACCTTCTGTCTTGCCGGTATGCTCAATGGTTGTGGAAAGACAACCTACAATATGGCACAGAACCTGATAACTACATTTCTGGTCAGGGTGCCGCTTACATGGATCTTGTCAAAGCTTCCAAATGCAAATCTCTTTATCATAGGCTGTGCCTCACCTGCCAGCTCCCTGGTAAGCGTCATAATGCTGGCTTTGTACATAAAGTCTGGCAGGTGGAAGAAACAGCAGGATTAGTTATTCCTATCTCAGGGGCAGACCACTGAGGAAGGAGCAGTTTCCGTAGGAATCAAGAAAATCATGCTCTTTTCCGGTGTCAGCACCCTTGTCGCGGATCAGGCTGTAGAACTCGTCTATACGCTTAGAGTACAGCGACAGTGCTTTCTGATAGAGATTTGGAAAGGATTCATTTGAGGACTCCTTAGTCCAGGGATGAATCCATTTTTTATGGGCAAAATTCATAGCGTCAGGCACAAACCTGTATCTGTCGCTTGGCAGCATGGCAGAGATAAATGGTCTGCCCAGAGCCAGTCCCTCGATAAAACGAACCAGAACCTTTTTCTGTCCGGATGGGTCATTGACAGCGCGGGTGCCAAGCTGCATCCAGCGTGTGGCACTTGCTATCTGTCTTCTGGCTGCGCCAATTCCCGGGTAGGTGTTGTTATAAGCGTAGCAGAGCATCTGGCTTATTACCCTGCGCTGCTTTCTGGACAGGGCAATTGTTGAGTTCTGGTGGAAGTGGGATGGTGACAAGCCCTTCTTGTAGGCGAGAAGCTCGCAGTCCAGCTCGGTCTCAAAATAGGCATGCTGTCCAAAGTACTCTGTATTTTTCTTTGGATGGGCAGGGTCATAGGAGGTAAAGGCATAGACATAGGGATGGACAGTGCAGTCCAGTGTATAGTGTCCGATAAAGCCTGTTATGTAAGCATCAGCCACAGCCAGAAGCCTTGGTTTTCCAATAAACTGTTTCCTGCTTTCCAATAAATATGCAAAAAATGCACCGGTGTCTGTGTCGTGGGCAAGGGCTCCCAGATTCTCCTTGTGGAGGAGGTAGGATGGGAGATAGTAGAAAAATACGTCCGGTCCCTGCAGCCCCAGAGCGAAGGCACTGTGGTTGTGGTATAGGTTCTTTTTTATTTTCTTATCATTGATTTCTTTGTATGCGTCTATTCCAAATAAATAGTGAGTGGTAAATCCTGGCATGATTAGTCCTCCTTTGTATTGAACAATTATATTTAGTATATAACATTTCCTAGTATACATGTAGTTTTTTTTGTTGTAAGATAGGAGCTGAGTGAGGCGTAAAATGATGAAAATTTCAATTAAATATAATGCAAAAAATAATGTTAACTTTTTAATATATGCCGGACTGGCAGCAGTTTTATGGATAATAGTAAGGTATAACTGGTGGATTTTGTTAGGCTTTGCAGCCCTGTACTACCTGATAAAGTCCCTGGACATAGAGTTAAATGAAAAAATCCCATGGGTATGGGCACTTATAATGTTTGCAGGAGGAGCGGCACTTACGGTCTACTCCATCCAGTATGTCCTGCTGGACGCAGAGGATTTTGTCAAGACCACGGATGATAAGTGGTTTTACAACTATCTGATAGCACTTGCCTTTTATTTTCTGGTGCAGGCCTTTGCTAAAAAGCCAGGACTTACCTGTATTATATCCCATATAACGCTTTTATCCTTTGGATTTATAGATTATTTTGTATACCAGTTCAGGGGAAATGAGATTACCTTTGCAGACCTTCGCTCAGCGGGAACAGGACTGAGTGTGGCGGGCAAGTATAAGTTTTCTCTTGATAATAAAGCCTGCTATGTGATTCTGGCAGGGATTCTCTTTGTAGCTCTGGTCAGAAAGCTAAAGCCGGAATTTAAAACTGTATGGCAGATGAGGGTAATCACAGTTCTTTCCGCAATTGCATGTGTGGTTATCGTGGCGGTAAACAGCGTGGACACAATCACGGAGACCTGGGAGATGAAGGGAACCTACAGAAATGGTTATCTGTTAAATTTTACTCTGGGTGTGAGAGACAGCTTTGTGAGCGAACCTGATGGCTACAGCCTGGATGTGATAAATGAGCTTGAGAGCCAGTACAGCAGTCAGGCCGCAAGCGCAGAGACCAGCAATACTAATGGGAAAAAGCCTACAATAATCACAATCATGAGTGAATCCTACGCAGACCTGTCTGTGGTGGGAAACTTTACCACCAATGCCACAGTCACACCGTTTTTTGATTCGCTTACAGAAAACACCATAAAGGGTCACGCCCTGTCATCGGTTTATGGAGCCAAGACCCCCAACTCCGAGTGGGAATATCTCACAGGAAACTCAATGGCTTTTTTGCCGGATGGGTCAGTGGTTTATCAGCAGTATATAGATGACAGGCCATCCTCTCTGGTGTCTACACTGTCAAATGATGGTTACACCTGTGTGGCAATGCACCCATACTATGAGACTGGCTGGAGCAGAAACGAAATTTATCCCACCATGGGCTTTGATGAAATGCACTTTATAGACGATTTTGATCAGACTAATATTCTCAGGGATTATATAACAGACCAGGAACTATTTGATAAGATTATAGACAGATATGAGTCAAAATCCGCAGACGAGAATTTGTTTATATTGGGCGTAACCATGCAGAACCATGGCGGCTATGCTGAGAGCTATGATAATTTCAATGAGGAAATCTACAAGATAGGCTACTCCTACACAGATGGAAACCAGTACCTGTCCTTACTCCATGAGAGTGATAAGGCATTAAGGAATCTGATAAGCTATTTTGAGAGTGTGGATGAGCCAGTGGAAATCGTATTTTTCGGAGACCATCAGCCGGGACTTAACTCTAAGTTCATAGAGCTATTAAATGGAAAAGGTTTGTCCGGACTAACTGAGGATGAACTGGAAAATCTCTACACAGTGCCATTTTTCATCTGGACCAACTATGATACAACAGAGGAGACGGTGGATATCACAAGCCTAAACTTCCTCTCAACCATGACACTTGAGACAGCTGGACTCAGCCTGCCGCCATATAATCAGTTTTTGTCAGACCTGCAGGAGGAAATCCCTGCCATCAACTCAAGAGGCTACTACTCCAAGAGAGCAGGAGGCTTTGTCCACCTGAATGAAGCCACAGGAGAAGAGGCAGAGTGGATAAACAAATATCAGATACTACAGTACAATGACATGTTTGATGGGAAGGACAGGAGTACCCTGTTTTTTCCATATCCCAAATCATAAACGATACAATTAGTATATTAGAAAAGCAGGAGAAGTTATAGGTACAGAAAAATGAAGTTAAGAGATTTGCTGAAATACAAGGACATAGTAATCCAATGCCACGACAATCCGGACGCAGATGCATTAGCCAGCGGCTACGCTGTCTTTAAGTATCTGGAGAGCAAGGGCAAAAAGCCAAGGCTTGTATATGGTGGAAGAAACGTTATCAGAAAAAGCAATCTGGTGCTCATGATAAAGGAGCTTGAAATCCCGGTTGAGCATGTGGACAGGATAGATAAGCCAGATCTCCTGGTGACAGTGGACTGCCAGTATAAGGCAGGAAATGTCACCCACTTTGATGCCTGGAATGTGGCAGTCATAGACCACCATATTCAGGCTGGACAGCTCCCTGAAAATTCAATTGTCAGGGAAAAGCTTGGCTCCTGCTCCACATTGGTCTGGAGCATGTTAATTGATGAGGGCTATGATTTAGCTGCAGACAGCAAGCTCTCCACAGCCCTGTACTATGGCCTGTATACAGATACAGGCAGTCTGTCAGAGATATCTCAGCCTCTTGACAAGGAGCTCAGGGACAATGTGATATTTGATGATGCCATAATAGCCAGGTTTAAAAACTGCAATATGTCGCTGGAGGAGCTTGAGCTGGCTGGAACAGCTCTTCTCAGAAGTGATTATATAGAGGAGCATAGATTTGCCATAGTCAAGGCAGGACCCTGTGACCCAAATGTGCTGGGCATAATAAGTGATTTGGTTTTAGAGGTGGATGCCATTGACATAGTAGCAGTATTCTGTGTTCTGCAAAATGGTGTGAAGCTGTCAGTGAGGAGCTGCGTCAGAGAGGTAAAAGCCAGTGAGATGGCAGAAAAGATATGCGAAGGCATAGGTTCCGGTGGAGGACATCTGAGAAAAGCAGGAGGCTTTATAAGTGTGGAGAGGCTGACCCCTATTTATGAGGATTTCTGTGCAGACAATAATATACAGCCGAGAATGGTCATAAGTGATGATGGCAGATATGAGAGACCATCTGATTCTGCAATCAAGACAATAATAGAGAAAAGAGCCCTGGATTATTTCAAGAACACCACCATTATCTACGGCAAGGACAAGATTCTTGAAAACCTCAGGATGGAAGAGTATACATCAAGGCTGGCTTCAATAGGCTATATACCTGCACTTGAGCTTGCAAATTCAGGAGAAATAATTAAAATCAGAACTGTAGACGAGAACAGGGATATGGATGTGCTGGTGGATGAGGACACAATCCTTGTCGTATATGGAGGCTGGGAGATAGAGGAATATTCCCGCAAGGCTTTTGAAGAGAATTTCACAAGCTGCCCTGAGAGTGGGTATGAGAGCAGGGATTTGAGAGAGCATGTAATTGTGAGGGTTAATTCAACAGGAAAATCTATTGATTTATCAAACCATATAAAGGTATGTGTGCCAAAGAGAGCCCATAATGTAATGGCGGCAGAGATTGAAAACAAGGTAAAGCTTTTTGCCAATAAGGACGACACGGTATATATATCTGGAAACAAGGGGGACATGATTGTGAGCAGCGAAGGAAAAGTAAATATTATGAGTAAGGAAGAATTTAACAATGCCTTTGAGAAGATGACAGGGAAAAATCCAGTAAAGGCAGTGATTTTTGATTTGGATGGCACACTTTTAGATACACTGGTTGACTTAAAAAATGCAGTGAACTATGCCCTTAGAACCAAGGGCATGCCGGAGCGTACGCTGGATGATGTGAGACGTTTTGTGGGAAATGGAGTGAGACTTCTCATGATTCGCGCGGTGCCTGATGGAGAGGACAACCCTGAATTTGAGGAAACCTTTGATGTATTCAAAGAATACTATGGGGAGCATTGCACAGAAAACACAGGTGCTTATCAGGGTATAATCCCTCTGTTTGATGAGCTTAAGACTCGCGGCATAAAGATGGCAATTGTATCAAACAAGATTGATTTTGCAGTGAAGGAATTAAATGACCAGTATTTCAGCGGCTACACCTCAGCGGCTATAGGTGAGATGGAAAATGTAGCCAGAAAGCCAGCTCCGGATACAGCCCTGAAGGCTATGAGAGAGCTTGGCGTCACAGCACATGAGTGTGTGTATGTGGGAGACTCTGATGTGGATATACAGACCGCTAAAAACGCCGGCATACCATGTATTTCCGTGACATGGGGCTTCAGGGACAGGGATTTCCTCATAGAAAACGGAGCAAGCTGTCTGATTGATAAACCGGAAGAATTGCTGAAATATGTATAGCATAAGTAAACATTAAAACGCCAATATAAGAAAGGGGAAGCCCATGCTGTCGGAAAGAGGTCTGGCTATTATTGAAAAATTAATAGAGAATAACCGCAAGCCCATAACAGCGCGGGCTTTAGCCATAAGCCTTGGGGTGTCAGAGAGAAGCGTCAAGACCTATATCAAGGAAGTGTCTGATTTCTGTGCAAAGAAGGGGCTGGTCTTAAACAGGAAGCCCGGCATTGGATTTGAGGCGGATTTTACGGACGAGCAGATAGGTGAGTTACAGAATCTGGTAGACAACAGGGCTGTATCCATGTCCAGACAGCAGCGGATAAACTATATTGCCTATATCCTGCTTAGCGGATGGGATACATATACAGTGGCACTTTTCTCTGAGGAGCTGTCTGTCAGCAGGAATGTCATAAATGAGGATATAAAGCATCTGGAAGCAGAGCTTGAAGCCTTTAAAATATCTGTGACCAAGACAGCAGGACACGGAATCTCCATATCCGGGGATGAGTTTTCAATCAGAAAAGCCTTGCGGCATATGTGCCGTTTTCCTGTTGAAAACAAGGTGGTTGAAGATTTTTATGATCACAGGATTTCCAGAGAGGAGAGTTCGCTCTGGGCGAATAATTTTTCCAGAAAAAATTATGGGGATTCGGTGGATATTATACATTTCATAGAGGAAAAGTATCGTATTTTGTATACAGATTATTCGGTGCAGATGCTGGCGGAGTATATGACGATACAATTGTACCGGATAAAGAATGGACATGTGCTGGACCGTCTTAAAATAAATCAAAATAAAATAGCAGCCAATGAGTATGTTACATCAAAAAGATATGATGAGAAAAAAGAAAATCATATTGATGTGCCTGAGCATGGTGCTGCATACGACAACAGAAAGAGTATCTCGACAGATATAATTGCACAGATTAGCAGGCTGACAGAAAGCAAACTGCCACAAGGAGAGTCAGATTATATACAGATTCTCCTACAATCCGCCACCCTGCAGGATGGTGGGGCAGACTGCCAGATGGATGAGGAATCGGTGATGTTTGCCAATGAACTGCTTCAGTATCTGTCCCAGATTATGGGCATGAAGCTGGTGGAAAACGAACTCCTCAAGACCAGCATAGAGAGCTTTGTGCCATCATCCCTGACCAGGACAAGGTATGGAATAGAAGTTACCAATCCATTTTTACAGGATATTACGGAGATGTACTCAGGCATATTTGCCACCTGTTTCACACTATCCCGTATCTATGAGAAGTATACCGGCAATATGCCATCCGACCATGAGATAGCATTTATCGCCCTGCTGGTGGGGGGAGCACTTCACAGGACACCCCAGAGCATAAGGGCAATCCTGATAGGAACTGCGGGAATTGCGGCGGCAAACATAGTGGCGGCAAAGATTGAGAACAGGATTCCCAATATAGATATAGTCGCGATTTTGTCCTCTGAGAAGATTAACAGGCTGGACGAGTACGAGTATGACATAGTACTGTCCATGATACCGGGGCAGGTAAGCGATGACAGGATAGTACAGATATCTCCTATAGTAAGCCAAAAGGATGAGAAGCTTATAAGGGACAAGTGCGCAGAGCTTCGGTCTGATTATGGTGTTGACAAGAATGAGTTTGGAAAGCTCATAAAGGCAGACAATATTATTTTTATTGAGAAAAAGATAAGCAAGAAAGAACTTCTAAAAGAAGCCTGCGGACGGCTTATAGATGGAGGATACGTAAGCAGGGGATTTTTAAAGGATGTGCTTGAGAGAGAAAATGTGGAGTCCACAGCAATCGGAAGCGGTATTGCCATACCCCATGGCAAGGCAGAAAATGTAATCAGACCACAGATATGCGTGGTCAAGCTGGCAGAGCCTTTAGACTGGGGCAACATGAAGGTAGATGTGATATTCC
>URLU01000021.1 GCA_900548765.1 uncultured Lachnobacterium sp. | reverse complement strand
CGTAGGTGGTGGAGCAGTTCTTTCGGGAGCAAGCGAAGAATTAAAGAAATTTGTAGAACTGGTGGATGCACCTGTATGTGACACACTTATGGGCAAGGGTGCATATGATGGAACATCGGCAGACTACACAGGAATGCTTGGAATGCATGGAACCAAGACCTCAAACCTTGGTGTTTCAGAGTGTGACCTGCTTATAGCAATTGGAACCAGATTTTCAGACCGCGTGCTTGGCAATCCAAAGAAATTTGCCCGTCAGGCAAAAATACTTCAGATTGATGTAGACCCTGCTGAGATTAATAAGAATATCAGAGTTACAGCAGATGTGGTAGGTGATGTAAACGAAGCCTTAAAGCTTATAAATGCAAAGCTTACAAAGCAGGAACACACAGCCTGGAATGAGCATATTGCAGGATATGCTAAGCAGTTTCCACTGGACTACAACAGGAATGGCCTTTCGGGTCCTGCTGTTATTGAGGCAATCTACGAGATGACTCATGGAGATGCAATTATGGTAACTGAGGTTGGCCAGCATCAGATGTGGGCAGCCCAGTATTTTAAATACAGCAAGCCAAGACATCTGCTTACTTCTGGTGGACTTGGAACAATGGGCTATGGTTTGGGAGCTGCAATTGGAGCACAGACAGCAAACCCGGATAAGCAGGTAATCAATATCGCCGGTGATGGCTGTTTCAGAATGAACATGAATGAAATCGCAACTGCATCCAGAGAGAAGCTTCCACTTATTGAGGTTATTATCAATAACCATGTACTTGGAATGGTCAGACAGTGGCAGACCTTATTCTACGAGAAGCATTACTCGGCTACAGTGCTGGATGATGGTGTTGACTATGTCAAGCTGTGTGAAGCAATGGGAGCTGAGGCAAGAAGAGTAACTACAAAGGAAGAGTTTAAGGAAGCCTTTGCAGAGGCGCTTGCATGCAAAAAGCCATTTGTAATTGACTGTATTATTGATTGTGATGATAAGGTATGGCCTATGGTTGCACCTGGTTCGCCAATTAATGAAGCCTTTGACGAAGAGGATTATAATTTAAAAAATAAATAATAGCTATGAAACGAAAATGTTTATAAGTAAGAAAGTGAGGAAACAAATATGAGCAGAGTGTACAACTTTTCAGCAGGTCCTGCTGTGCTTCCAGAGGAAGTATTGAAAGAAGCAGCAGATGAGATGATGGATTACAAGGGAAGCGGAATGTCTGTTATGGAGATGAGCCACAGATCTAAATGGTTTGATGACATCATCAAAGAAGCAGAGGCAGACCTTCGTGACCTTATGAATATCCCTGACAATTATAAGGTCCTTTTCCTTCAGGGTGGAGCTTCACAGTTTTTTGCAGAGGTTCCAATGAACCTTATGAAAAACAGAAAAGCTGGCTATATCATCACAGGACAGTGGGCTAAAAAGGCTTTTCAGGAAGCTAAGATTTATGGTGAGGCTGTAGAGCTTGCATCCTCAGCAGATGAGACCTTCTCATATATTCCTGATTGTTCAGATCTTCCTATTACAGATGATATGGACTATGTATACATCTGTGAAAACAACACAATTTATGGTACAAAGTACAAAACCCTGCCAGACACAAAGGGTAAGCTGCTTGTATCTGATGTATCCTCATGTTTCTTATCAGAGCCAATTGATGTTACAAAATATGGTGTAGTATACGGCGGAGTCCAGAAAAATATCGGACCTGCAGGAGTGGTAATTGCGATTATCCGTGAAGACCTAATCACAGATGACTGCCTCCCAGGCACACCAACCATGCTTAAGTGGAAGACTCAGGCAGACAACGACAGCCTTTACAACACACCACCATGCTACGGCATTTATATATGTGGCAAGGTATTCAAATGGCTCAAGAAGATGGGTGGACTTGAGGCAATGAAGAAACATAACGAGGAGAAGGCTGCAATCCTCTATGATTTCCTTGAGGAAAGCAGGATGTTCAAGGGAACCGTCAGAAAAGAAGATCGTTCGCTTATGAATGTCCCATTTGTAACAGGAGACCCAGACCTTGACGCTAAATTCGTAAAGGAAGCAACAGCAGCAGGCTTTGTAAACCTCAAGGGACACAGAACAGTTGGTGGAATGAGAGCTTCTATCTACAACGCTATGCCTACAGAGGGTGTTAAGAAGCTGGTAGAGTTTATGAAGAAATTCGAGGCTGAGAACTCATAGAACTGACAACGGATGGTGCATATAGGGCTTGTTTAATAAAGGAGGAAAGAAAATGTACAAATATAATTGCCTCAACCCAATCGCGGGAGTAGGACTTGATTTATTTTCAAATGAGTATACAAAGGTGGATGAATTAAAGGATGCAGATGCAGTCTTAGTAAGAAGTGCAGCAATGCATGATTTGGAGCTGCCTGATTCACTTCTTGCAGTAGCAAGAGCAGGAGCAGGAGTAAACAATATTCCACTTGACAAGTGTGCAGACAAGGGAATCGTAGTATTTAACACACCAGGGGCAAATGCAAATGGTGTAAAGGAGCTTGTATTTGCAGGAATGCTCTATGCAGCCCGTGATATTGTAGGTGGAATCGACTGGTGTCTTGAGAACCAGAATGATGAGAATATCGCAAAGACAGCAGAAAAGCAGAAAAAGAACTTTGCAGGAACTGAAATCTCAGGCAAGAAGCTTGGAGTTATTGGACTTGGAGCAATCGGTGTGCTGGTTGCAAACGCAGCTACAAGCCTGGGCATGGAAGTATATGGATATGACCCTTATATTTCTGTAAATGCAGCCTGGAATCTGACAAGAAGCGTAAAGCATGTGACAAATGTAGAGGATATTTATCGTGAGTGTGATTTTATCACAATCCATGTGCCACTTCTGGATTCCACAAAGAAGATGATTAATGCAGATGCAATTGCAATGATGAAGCCAACAGCAATTGTGCTTAACTTTGCAAGAGATTTGCTTGTAGATGAGGAAGCAATGGTTGATGCGCTTGCAAAGGGCAAGGTGCACAAGTATGTATCTGATTTCCCTAACACAACAACAGTTGGTGCAAAGGGATGTATTGTTACCCCTCACCTTGGAGCTTCAACAGCAGAGTCAGAAGACAACTGTGCGATTATGGCGGTAAGAGAAATCAGGGATTATCTGGAGAATGGTAATATTGTACATTCTGTAAACTTCCCAGACTGCAACATGGGAGCATGTACAACTGCCGGACGTATTGGCATCCTTCACAAGAATGAGAAGGGTATTATCGCTAAATTTACAACAGTATTAGGTGACGCTGATGTGAATGTATCTGACCTTACTAACAAAGGAAAGGGCGATTACGCATACTCACTCATTGATGTGGATTCTGTAGTAGCTGATGATGTGGTTGAAAAAATCAGCGAGCTGGATGGAGTTCTCAGAGTGCGTGTAGTTAAATAAATTCACTGCGTATAAGAAATTGTATACCCTGGTATATGAATCCCCAAGCCTGATGTATGTCATGCCTGGGGACTTTTTATATGCCAAAGTATGCAAGAGAAGCTGCCAGTGGCAGGTTCTCTGTATACCAAAGTATGCAGGAAAGTCTGTCGGTGACAGGTTTTATGGATACCATAGCATGCAGAAAAAACTGCCAGCAATATTATAAAAATGGTGAAGATTTTGTCATAATAGTTTATAATAGATAATTATTTATAGCGATTAAAATAAATTGAGGTGTATATATGACAATATTAGCAAATGTGATGTCCACAGAGGCAGAGCAGATAACAGAGGCGGCAAAAAATGTTGCGGAAAATGTAGCAGAAAACCCGGGTGTAATAAAGTCATATCTGGAGAAGTTCCTGCCATCACTTTTAAGCTTTGCAATCCAGGTAGTGATAGCAGTACTGGTGCTTGTTATTGGTACCAGAATAATAAATGCTATAGTTAAAATGTTTAAAAAGGGCTTTGCCCGCAGAAATATGGAGATAGGCGTATCCAATTTCCTGGCTAACCTGATAAAATACCTGCTTTATTTTGTGCTTGTAATGGTTATATTATCATGGTTTGGAATAGCCACAGGGTCAGTTGTTGCTATGCTCGGTTCAGCAGGACTTACTATAGGACTTGCTTTGCAGGGCAGCCTGTCAAACTTTGCAGGAGGTGTGCTTATTCTGGTGCTTAAGCCCTTTAAGGTGGGAGATTATGTATCTGTAAATGGGGACTCAGTAATGGGAACCGTGATGGATATCAGCATGTTCTACACTAAAATCCGAAGCGATGATAACAAGGTGGTTCATATACCAAATGGCGGGCTTGCTGATTCCAACATTACGAACTTTACCATGCTTGACAAGCGCAGAATTGACATATCTGTGGGTGTGGCATATGATGCTGATTTGTCACAGGTTAAGAAGGTACTGACTCAGG
This sequence comes from uncultured Lachnobacterium sp., assembly GCA_900548765.1. Taxonomy (GTDB): domain Bacteria; phylum Bacillota; class Clostridia; order Lachnospirales; family Lachnospiraceae; genus Roseburia. The sequence goes on along the minus strand of URLU01000021.1, from coordinate 14,489 downwards.
TTGTGGATGGACAGGATACAGTGCTTAAGGATGAGCCGGTCAATATATTTGTGAAGGAGCTGGGGGACAGTGCCGTGGACATGGGCATCAGGGTCTGGGTCAAAAATGAAGACTTCTGGCCTGCTAAATGGAAGCTTACAGAGGATATAAAGCTTGCTCTTGATGAGAATGGTATTTCTATTCCATTCCCACAGATGGATGTTTATGTGAAAAAATCATAAATATTTGCTAAATGCGTTGACAATTTTGGTAAAATACGCTAATATATATTCTGTGGTTGTCCACAGATACAAATGGTTATATTTTTAGGAGGAAGTTATTTATGCAACAGGGAACAGTAAAATGGTTCAATGCAAAGAAGGGTTACGGATTTATTTCAGATGAGGCAGGAAAAGAGATTTTTGTACATTTCTCAGCACTCAACATGGATGGATTCAAAGAACTTAAAGACGGCGAGAAGGTAGAGTTCGAAGTCGTTGATGGTGAAAAAGGACCACAGGCTGCAAATGTCAGCCGTATTTCATAGATAAATATGTGTGAAATAAAACCCCGAACAGTAGTGTTCGGGGTTTTTTTGTGTTATACTATCACTGTTGCCGACTTTTAGCCGGACATAGCTTAATTTTGGAGGAAGCAATTTAATGAATTTAAGAAATCTAAGCGCATATGAAATCATAGAAGAAAGAGAGATTTCAGATGTTAAATCTATGGGGTATATTCTCCGTCACAAGAAAAGCGGAGCAAGAATTGCAATTTTATCAAATGATGATGACAACAAAGTATTTTATATAGCATTCAGGACTACACCGGAGGATGAGACAGGCGTGCCACATATTATAGAGCATACAACACTCTGTGGCTCAGACAAATTCCCGGTTAAGGATCCTTTTATCGAGCTTGCAAAGGGGTCACTTAATACCTTTTTAAATGCAATGACCTATCCTGACAAGACCATGTATCCAATCGGAAGCTGTAACGCTCAGGATTTTAAAAACCTGATGGATGTATATCTGGATGCAGTTTTCCATCCAAATATCAGTAAATATGAGGAGATTTTCAAGCAGGAGGGCTGGCACTACGAGCTGGAGTCAAAGGATGCACCGCTCACAATCAATGGTGTGGTTTATAATGAGATGAAGGGAGCCTACTCTTCACCCGAGGAGGTGCTCCAGAACCAGATTTACCGCTCACTGTTCCCTGATAATACCTACAGCAAGGATTCGGGCGGAAATCCTGTACACATTCCAGAGCTGACCTACAGTGATTATCTGGAATTTTATAACAAGTACTATCATCCATCCAACTCATATATTTATCTCTATGGAGACTGTGATATGGAGGAGAGACTGGATTATATTGACAGGGAGTATCTCAGCAAATATGACTATCTGGAGGTAAACTCCCAGATAGAAAAGCAGCCTGCCTTTGACAAGGTGAAGGAGGTTGAGGCAGATTACTCAATCGCTTCTGATGATTCGGAGGAGAACCAGACCTATTTATCCTACAACAGGGTAATAGCAGACTGTCTGGATAAGACTCTCTATCAGGCATTTGATATATTAGACTATGCCTTAGTCAGCGCACCGGGAGCACCGGTGAGACAGGCACTTATTGATGCAGGAATCGGAGAGGATGTATACGGCTCCTATGAGGGAGGGGTATGCCAGCCGGTATTTTCAATTGTAGCGAAAAATGCAAATGCCTCTGACAAGGATAGATTTGTCCAGATTATAGAGGACACCTTACGCGATATTGTAAAGAAGGGAATAAACAAGGATTCACTTCTGGCAGGAATAAACAGTAACGAGTTCAGGTTCAGGGAGGCCGATTTTGGACAGTTTCCAAAGGGACTTTTATATGGTATTCAGTGCATGGACAGCTGGCTTTTTGACGATAACAAGCCATTTTTACATCTTGAGTGCCTTGATACCTTTGCAGAACTCAAGGAAAAGGTAAGAACAGATTACTTTGAAAAGCTGATTGAAAAATATCTGCTTGAAAATACCCATGGATCAATCGTTGTTGTAAAGCCTAAGAAGGGCAAGAACAATGAGGAAGATGAAGCCTTAAAGCAAAAGCTTGCAGAGTACAAGGCAGGCCTTACAGATGAGGAGCTTGATAAGCTTGTAGCAGATACTGTCCACTTAAAGCAGTATCAGGAGGAGCCATCTTCTGAGGAGGATTTGGCAAAGCTTCCTATGTTGTCCCGCAAGGACATGAAAAAAGAAGCCCTGCCATTTTCAAATATCGAACATGAGCTTATATTAAAGAATCAGAGCAGAGTCAGGCTGGTGCACCATGATATTGAGGCAAACGGAATAGACTACATCACTTTGCTGTTTAACGCAAAGGACATAGATACAATAGGCTATATGGGACTTTTATCTGCAATATTAAGCTATGTGGATACAAAGAATTTTGGCTTTGCTGATTTATCAAATGCAATAAATATTTACACAGGTGGTATTTCGACAGGAGCTTCAGTTCATCCAAATATCAAGGAGCCGGAAGACCTGGTGGTAAATTACGAAATCAGAATAAAGGTACTGGAAGAGAACCTCATCAATGCGCTTTCAATAGTCAATGAGATTCTTGGAGAGTCCAGATTTGATGATGTAAAGAGACTTCGTGAAATTGTGGCACAGACTAAGGCGAGACTACAGTCATCTCTGAGCAGTGCAGGTCATACAGTTGCATCCATGAGAAGCATGGCTAAGTTTTCAAAGTATGCGTATTATCAGGATGCCCTGCATGGAATCGCTTATTATAATTTTATCTGTCAGATTGAGGCTGAGCTCATGGAAAATGCAGATGCTGTTGCAGCAAGTATTAAGGCTCTGGCAGAGAAATTATTTACATCAGACAGACTGTTAATCAGTTTTACAGGAAACAAGGAGAGCCTTGACAAGGCAGTGCCTGTACTTACAGACTATATGTCAAAGCTTGGAAAATCTGAGCAGAAGGATGGAGCCTGTGAGCTTAAATCCCATGCCCGGACAATTGAATTGGCAAAAGCTAACGAGGGATTTATGGATGCATCCCAGATACAGTATGTGGCAAGAACCGGAAACTTCGCAGAGCATGGTTACAGCTACTCAGGAGCACTCAGACTTCTAAAAATCATTTTAAGCTATGATTATCTCTGGATAAATGTCAGAGTAAAGGGTGGTGCCTACGGCTGTATGACATCCTTCCTGAGAAGCGGAGAGTCTTACTTTGTATCCTACAGAGACCCGAATCTGGCTGCTACCAATGAGGCATATGACAGGATTCCTGAGTATATCAGAAGCTTTGACCCGGATGAGAGGGACATGACCAAATACATCATTGGTACCTTTAGTGCTCTTGATACACCACTTAATCCGGAGGCAAAGGGCAGCCGGTCTATGTCAGCCTACCTGGAGGGCATCGAGTATGAGCAGCTGCAGAAGGAGAGAGATGAAATCTTAAATGCCCGGAAAGAGGATATCAATGCCCTGGCGGATTTAGTACAGTCAGTTTTAGATGACAATAATTTATGTGTTATTGGAAATGAAAATGTAGTCAGGGAAGCATCACATATGTTCGATGCTACAGAGAAATTATATAATTGATTCAGAAAATTAAAATAATACACAAAGAATACAGGAGAAAAGATGACAGATAATTTCAAATCAGGATTTGTAACAATAATAGGCAGGCCAAATGTTGGAAAATCAACCCTTATGAACAGACTTATAGGTCAGAAGATTGCAATCACCTCCAATAAGCCACAGACTACCAGAAACAGAATCCAGACCGTGTATACAGACATGGACAAGGGACAGATTGTTTTTCTTGATACGCCGGGAATCCATAAGGCTAAAAACAAGCTTGGCGAGTACATGGTGAATGTGGCTGAGAAGACCTTAAACGAGGTTGACGTGATTATGTGGATTGTGGAGCCTACCAACTTTATCGGGGCGGGAGAGATGCACATAGCAGAGCAGCTTAAAAAGACCACCACACCGGTTATCCTGATTATAAACAAGATGGATACCATCAAGAAGGAAGAGGTGCTCCAGTACATTGACACCTATAGAAAGGTCTATGATTTTGCAGAGATAATCCCAACATCAGCCCTGAGAGGCCAGAATATGGATGATGTTATAGATTCGATTTTTAAGTATCTGCCATACGGACCACAGTTCTATGACGAGGACACAGTGACAGACCAGCCGGAGCGTGCCATCTGTGCAGAAATTATCAGGGAAAAGGCTCTTCATGCCTTAAATGATGAGATTCCACACGGCATAGCTGTGGGAATTGACCAGATGAAGCATAGAAAAGGCAAGGGCGGCGGAGTCATGGATATTGATGCCACAATCGTGTGTGAGAGAGATTCCCACAAGGGTATCATAATTGGAAAACAGGGCGCAATGCTTAAAAAAATAGGTACAAATTCAAGATATGAGATGGAGAAGCTGTTGGACTGCAAGGTAAATCTCAAGCTTTGGGTCAAAGTCAAAAAGGACTGGCGTGACAGTGATTTCTTAATTAAGAATTTTGGTTATAGAGAGGATGAATAATATTTTTCCAGTGGCAAATCCTAACTATGGAGGTGCCATATGGAGAAGACCTGGGAAGTATTTTTAGAGACAGGAAAAGTTACAGATTATTTATCCTACAAGAACTCACTTGAAGTACCGAAGGATGAAGGTAAAGGAAGACAGACAGATGTCACAGGCAGAGGTAATGACAGGCATGGTTTTGAAGGTCATGCCCATCGGGGACTATGACAAGAGAATAACGATTCTTACCAAAGAGCGTGGTAAGATTACAGCTTTTGCCAGAGGTGCCAGAAGACCAAACAGCCAGCTGCTTGCGGCAACCAATCCCTTTTCTTTTGGCGAGTTTGAGCTATATGAGGGAAAAAGCTCATATACGGTTGTCAAAGCATCCATTTCCAACTATTTCAGAAATCTGACTGAGGATTTGGATGCTACATATATGGGATTTTATTTTCTGGAGTTTGCAGATTTTTATTGTCAGGAAAATAATGACGAGAGAGAAATGCTCAAGCTGCTGTACCAGTCATTAAGAGCACTGGAAAGCAAGGCTTATAACTTGGAGCTTGTCAGGGCTGTGTTTGAACTTAAGGCACTTACCATAAATGGTGAAGGACCGACCATGTTTCAATGCATGCACTGCCGCAGCAGGGAGGAGCTTCATACTTTTTCAGTGGTCAGAGGAGGTTTGTTCTGCGATAAGTGCAGTGGGCTGGTGAAGGGCTTCAGGATATTGGATGGCACCAAATATGCTATGCAGTATATAGTCAGTTCTGATATTGCTAAGCTATATTCTTTTTCAGTATCTGATGCAGTGAGAACTGAGTTTGTACAGACGGTGAGAAAATTTGTTGAGCATTATGTACATCATAAGTTCAATTCGGAAGCATTTTTGTAATAGTTCGCGGTTGAAATAGAAATTTGATAAGTGTATAATATCAGAGATTGTAACTGGAAAATAGGAGGCATATATGAAGAAATTTTTATCATTTGCACTTGCGATGGTTCTTTGCGTAGGAATTTTATCCGGGTGTGGAACAAATTACAATGCTGAGGAAAGTACAGTCTATGTACAGAAAAATGGAAAAATAGTTTCTACAGATGTGGAGGAGTTTGACACTTCTGCCTATGATGAGTCGGCACTCAAGGCATATATTGATAATGCCATTGACTCATACACCAGTGAGAATGGAAGTGGCAGGGTCAAGTTACAGAGCTTAAATATCGAGGACAACAAGGCAACTCTTATAATCGAGTACGCATCTGCGGATGATTATACAAATTTTAATGGTATTCAGCTTTTTACAGGCACTATTGCAGAGGCTCTTGCAGCTGGCTATACGTTTGATGGCGATTTTGCCAGCATATCTGACGGAAAGGCAGCAGCCTGTGACGCCAGTGAGTTCAAGAATCAGGACGGCTTCAAGGTCTGCATCATAAGGGCAAATACCAATCTCAATGTACCGGGAGACATCAAATATGCTTCTGTGGAGAATGTAAGCCTTGTGGATAAGAAGACAGCAGCCATAGCAGCCGGCAATAATTTATTAGGTCAGGCAGTGGCTTCTACAGAGAGCACAACCGAGAATGCAACAGAGAGTGTTGAGGAAGCGGCCACAGAGTCAGTAGACGATGGCAGCATCAGTGAGGATGAACTTTTAGAGGTTGGAGAGGAAGAACAGGAGATTGATTTCGGCTTCGGTGATGATTCTTCTGCAAATGAGACAACAGATACCTATACTAATGTATATACTTATGTTATTTATAAGTAGGATGTTTATTATGCTGTTTTGTGGGAACTGGCAGCATGAGATTTTTAATGTATTTAATTAACAATTGCATATGGAGGCTTATGCTTAATGTACAGGCATGAATTCATATGTGAAAATAGAGAAAAGAATGTGAGGAAGAAAATTATGGAAAAAACCATGGATAAAATTGTTCAGGTAGCAAAGGCAAGGGGATTTGTTTATCCAGGCTCAGAAATTTATGGTGGACTTGCTAACACATGGGATTACGGTAATCTGGGTGTTGAACTTAAAAATAATGTAAAACGTGCATGGTGGCAGAAATTTATTCAGGAGAACCCACACAACGTAGGTGTAGACTGTGCTATTCTTATGAATCCACAGACCTGGGTAGCTTCAGGACATCTTGGCGGATTCTCAGACCCTCTTATGGATTGTAAGGAGTGTCATGAGAGATTCCGTGCAGACAAGATTATCGAAGACTTTGCAGCAGATAATAATATCGAGCTTAAGTCATCAGTAGATGGATGGTCAAATGAGGAGATGGTTAAGTTTATCGAGGACAACAATGTGCCATGTCCATCTTGTGGAAAGCATAACTTTACAGATATCAGACAGTTCAACCTGATGTTTAAGACCTTCCAGGGTGTAACTGAGGATGCAAAAAACACAGTTTACTTAAGACCGGAGACAGCTCAGGGTATCTTCGTTAACTTCAAGAATGTACAGCGTACATCACGTAAGAAGGTTCCATTTGGAATCGGACAGATTGGTAAGTCATTCCGTAACGAGATTACACCGGGTAACTTCACATTCAGAACCCGTGAGTTCGAGCAGATGGAGCTTGAGTTCTTCTGCAAGCCTGGCACACAGGATGAGTGGTTCTCATATTGGAGAAGCTTCTGCCGCGACTGGCTTATTTCTCTTGGTATCAAAGAGGACGAGATGAGACTTCGTGACCATGACCCGGAAGAGCTTTCTTTCTACTCTACAGGAACAACTGACATAGAGTTCCTTTTCCCATTTGGATGGGGCGAGCTCTGGGGAATTGCCAGCCGTACTGACTATGACCTTACACAGCATCAGAATGTATCAGGACAGGATATGACATACTTTGATGATGAGCTTAACGAGAAGTACTTACCATACGTTATCGAGCCATCGCTTGGAGCTGACCGTGTAGTACTTGCCTTCCTCTGTGCAGCTTATGACGAGGAGAATATAGGAACAGAGGAGAAGCCGGATGTGAGAACTGTATTCCATTTCCATCCAGCACTTGCACCAGTTAAGGTAGGTGTGCTTCCACTTTCAAAGAAGCTCAACGAGGGTGCACAGAAGGTATACGCACAGCTTGCCAAGAAATACAACTGTGAGTATGATGACAGAGGAACAATTGGAAAGAGATACCGTCGTCAGGATGAAATTGGAACACCTTTCTGTGTTACATATGATTTCGATTCAGAGACAGATGGATGTGTTACAGTCCGTGACAGAGATACAATGCAGCAGGAGAGAATCGCTATTGCTGATCTGGACACATACTTCTCTAACAAATTTGACTGGTAAGATAGATTTTAGCTATAAAATATTCGAAAAAGATGAGGGCATTGCTCTCATCTTTTTTGTACCCAAGTATGCAATAAAAGCTGCCGGTGGCAGGTTTTATGTATGTATTGGTGTTTCGCATCTGAAAAAAGGCAATTCTGGAAGCAATTGGCTGTGTGGTATAACAAAATATACCAGTTCTCAATAAAATTCGTCATATTGTTAAATAAATAACAACTATTTTTGAACCATTTGCCACTATCCCCCCTAGGGGGTAGATGTTACAATAATAGTGTTAATAAGGGAAAGGGGAAACTATGTAAATATGGAGAATAAGACACCTAAAATTCTTGCTGTAGCAGGTAAGGGCGGCGTAGGTAAGACTTCTATAGCGGCAACTCTCGTGAGATTACTGACAGAGAGCTTTCCGGATAAGAAGATTCTCGCCATTGATGCTGATCCGGCGGTAGGCTTGTCAACTGCTCTTGGAATAGAGGTAAAGACAACTATTGATGATATTAGAAAAGAAGTGGTTGCAACTGTGGAGGATGGCAATTCCAAGGCAGCAATAGAGCTTCTGGGAGACGCCAGATACCGCATATTTGATGCACTGGTTGAGACTGACGGATTCAGCTTTATCGCAATAGGCAGACCTGAGGCCGCAGGCTGTTACTGTAAGATTAATTCATATCTCAAGGAAGTAATTGGAATACTTGCTGAGAATTTCGACTATGTTGTCATAGACGGAGAGGCTGGAATTGAGCAGATTAACCGTCGTGTCATGGAAAAGGTTACGCATCTTTTGCTTATCACAGATTCAAGCAGGAAGGGAACACAGGTTATACAGACAATTAAAAAGGTAGCAGATGAGCTTGTGATGTACGAAAAAATCGGTGCAATCGCAAACAGACTGCCATCTATTGATGTCAGGGACTTTATGGATACAGGAGATATACCTGTACTAAGCTATATACCATCTGATTCATCATTGGCTGAGTTTGATTTAAAGGGAGAAAATGTATTTTACCTTCCAGAGGATTCGGCGATTGTGAAAGGGGTAAGGGAAGCCTTGGAAAAGATGGAGATTATCTAAATACACTTAGGAAAGGGAGATAAAATGAAGGACTTAAAGCATCTTTACTATTTCGAGAAACTGCTCGAGGATGCCAACAATGAACTTGTGAGAAAAGGCCAGAGCGATGGTCTAAGGTGCATTGCCACTGTGTGCGAAAATGTGCCGGAGCCTCTTCTTAATCTGCCAGGGACATTTTCTGTCAGATTAAGAGCTCCAAGAACTGGTTCTCTGGAGATGGCTACATACTATATGACAAGCTTCTTGTGTGAGTATTCCAGGGCACTTTTGGAGCGTGCAATCGAAGGCGGCTTCAATTTCGCAGACGGAATTGTGTCACCGGACGGATGTACCATGATGAACCGCTGTGTTGAGAACATGGAGCTTCTCAAGACAATGGGAAGGGACAAGAATAAATTCTTTTATGAGTACATGGAAATCCCTATGAAGTGTGACGAAAATGGACTCAATCTTTATGTGCTTCAGTGCAAAAATCATATATTAAAGCCACTGAGCGAAAAATATGGAATTGATACATCAGATGCTGCAATCAGAAAGGCTGTACAGCAGCACAATGAGATTTGCAGACTTATCCGTGAGATTGGAGAGTTCAGGAAGGAAGAGCACCCAAGAATCACAGGTTATGAGTATCATATCCTTACAATGGCTACTTATGTGGCACCAAAGCACCTGCTTGCAGATATGCTTAAGGAGACACTTGAGGAGATTAAGACCAGGGTGCCTGATATGGACAAAAACTACCGGGCAAGAGTGGTATTTGTCGGTTCTGAGGTTGATGATGTGGATGTAATCAAGCTGGTGGAGGAGTCTGGTGCATATGTATGTGCTGACAGATTCTGCTATGGCTCATTTCCGGGACGTGATGAGATTGTGCTTAACGATGAGGAGGATGCTCTCACTCAGGTCTGCCGTGCTTACATAAGCAGAGGCCAGTGTCCTAGATATATGGACACAGCCAAGATGACAGGCAGAAGAGAGTATGTGGATAAGCTGGCAAAGGAATACAATGCGGATGGAATCATTTATGAACAGATGAAGTTCTGTGACCCATGGGCTTATGAGCGTATGGTGGGAACAGTGGTAATGCGTGAGGAGTATGGCTATCCTGTACTTGCAGTGGACAGACCATATTCAATCGGTTCATCAGGGCAGATGAGAACCAGAGTTCAGGCCTTTGTAGAGAGTATTGAGATAAAGAAAATCCAGGGAGGTGCAAGATAATGGCAAAAGAAATCGGTGCCGAGGCACTCGGAAGATTTTTTACTGATGGCAAGGTCAGGAAACGCCGTGAATGGAGGGGCTTCAAGGATACCTGGTATGACTATACAAGATGGCTTTTCATCATGAAAACACTTGCAGGCTTCATTATAAAGCCTAGAAATATAAAGGCTATGTTCAGATATCGTTGGATGGTTAACTATTTTGCAGTTCCTATGATGGTAGACAAGCATACACAGGGACTCAGGGGACCATACCTGCGTATGTGCCACTTAGAGCAGGATATGGTAATCAAGGACGTGGCAAAGCTCCTTGACAACCTCTTCAGAGGAGACAAGAGAATCGGAAATGACGAGAAATTCTCAAAGCAGGTTGTACTTGTGGACGAGAACGAGATGACAGCAGTTATGATGGGATTCCCGACCCTTAAGGGACTTTCGCGAGAGACACCATCTACATATGTAGCTGTTCTTCTAAATCAGAATGCAGCTCTTCACTATATTGATGTGGCTCAGGAGTATGGCCTTCCGGGAGATGTATGTCCTATGCCGGAGGCTGAGGCTGGACTTTCAATTGATGATGATGCACCTATCCTTGGTGCCTGTGCAGTACAGTGTAATACAACCTGTGACGGCTCACTTATGAGTAACGGAGTTATATCAAAGAGGCTTGAGCTTGAGGATGGCATTCCTGTATTCCAGCTTGCAGCACCCTTAAGACACCGGGAGGATGATGTGCAGGAATATGCAGCACAGGAAATCAGAAACTGTATTGAGTTTATTGAGAAAAATACTGGTGCAGAGTGGGACTGGAAATACTATTTTGAATGTGCAAAGCGTGTAAACGAGTCAACCCGCCATAGAATGGACTGGCTTGATATGAACAAGACCGATTATCCACAGATTTTTGGTTCAAACCTTGCACTTTATACAGAAACTAACTACATGGCTATCTGCGGTAAGGTGCCTGAGTTCGTAGAGATAGACAGAAAGCTCTCGGCTATTGCAGAGAAAGCCTACAAGGAAAAAATGATGATGGCAAAAGAATACCGCCATCGTGCTATTGTATGGGGTGTGCAGTCTCATTTCTACTTTGACTTTTTACTCTGGATATTAAACTGCTGGGGAATTGTTCCTCTTACAGATATGCTTTCAATGGTAAATACCAACATGATAGCAGAGGAGGACACACCGGAAAACAGGGAGCAGGCAATCTATGATATGGCATGGCTCACTGAAAACATGATTATGCGTAATCGTACACATGGTGGATATAAGGTACTGCTTGACGAGCTCTGGGATTATTGTGAGGAGTTTAACGCAGACGTAGTTATCCTCTGGGAGCATATGTCATGTAAGGCATTAAATGGTATGCATGGACAGTTTGAAGAGAAGGCTCGTGAAAAGGGAATCCACCTTATCTGGGTAACGCATGACCTCTTTGACCCAAGAATTGTGTCAAGACAGGGAATAAGGGACCAGGTAAACAGATACATGCGTACAGTATTCAATGAAGAGCCGCTTGACCCTTCGCTGGAAGTATTAAATGATGAGCATTCATGGTAGGAGGAACAATTGATGAAATATTATGGCGGATGTGATTCCGGAAGTACATATACAAAATGCGTTATTTTAGATGAAACTGGTAAAATGGCAGCAGATGTGACAATCAGAAGCCGTATCAATGCGGTCTTATCCTGTGAGGAGTCCTTAAAGCTGGCGATTGACCAGGTTCCGGATTTAAACTCGGCAGAGGAGCTTGATTATCTGGTAGGAACCGGCTATGGACGTAACAAGGTACCATTTGCAGATGAGAATATATCTGAAATCAGCTGTCACGCTATGGGAGTGCATATCGCAGACCCAAGCGTAAAGGCTGTCATTGATATCGGTGGGCAGGATGTAAAGGGAATCGCTGTTGACACAGACGGAACAGTTTTAAACTTTGCCATGAACGACAAATGTGCCGCCGGAACAGGAAGATTCTTTGAGGCTATGGCAAAGGCATTTGAGATGGATTTATCAGAGTTTTCAAAGCTCTCACTCAAGGCTAAAAACGTGATACCTATCACAGCCCAGTGTACAGTTTTTGCTGAGTCAGAGGTTATCTCCCTTGTAGGTGAGGGCAAGCCAATGGATGAGATTGCAGCAGGAATCGAGCTTTCGGTGGCAAAGAGATGCTTCGTAATGTCTAAAAAGGCAGGAGCAGTTGACAAAATTACACTTACAGGCGGCTGTGCTAAAAATCAAGGCTTAAAGGAAGCAATCGAAAAGGTATTAAATCTCAAGGTTATTGACCTTCCAATAGACCCACAGCTTATGGGAGCGTTGGGAGCCGCAGAGTTTGCACGTCAGAAGGGTGTGGCAAAAGCCAGATAGTACAAGGAGGAAATAATGGGAACATTTTTACATGTGCTTTTGATAATAGCAATTATATTTGTATGCTTATTTGTCTTGTCCTTTATTGTTTATTTTTTCAATCTTGACATGAAGCTCACAGCAGCTTTGGAGCCTTTATTTTTGAAACATTACGACAAGATAGACAGGGATAAGCATTTATAAAATGAAGTTATATGATGAAATAATTGAAAAATTACAGCAGTTGGTCTCTGACAAGGAGCCTGAACAAAAGACACGGAGCTTTGATGTCAGGGAAAGTGAGTGGCCGGTCGCTGAGAGAGAGATGATTCTCAGAAGCGACATGGCATATGAGCTCGGAGGGGGAAGCCTTCCGGCAGTAGGCGCCACTATTGTGACTGCGGATGAGAATCTAATCAGTGAGGATGGCATAACTCTTGTTGGTTCAGACTTATGGGAGATAGATGAGGACACACCTTTTGCAAGAATAGCGGTTGTGAGGGTGGACGAGAATACCATAGGTGAGGGAAATGCACTCTACAATGCAATCAGAAGCCTTGAGTATACCAGATATCATCTGTTCCCCAAGGGATTTATGATGAGGGTTTCATCTTCAAGAAACAGGGAAAGCGTCAGGGTAAGCAGAGAGGCAGTGACAGATGGCATAAGCTTTGCTGAGACTGGTAATATGATGATTTCGGCTTTTCATAAGAATCCAAATGTTAAGGCAGTACATATCTACTACTTTACGAAGAAGGATTTTGATTATAAAGCACTTAAGAGTATGGTAGAAGAGTCAGAGGAGATAACCAGGGCCATAGACCATATTTTTAAAAACCTGGTTATGGATTGCAGAGCATGTAATTTGCAGGAAATCTGTGATGAGGTTGAGGGATTGAGAGAGCTGCACTTTAAGCAGAAATCTAAGGAGCAATAATATATCAGAAAAAGGAGAGTATAAAAATGGCAGAAGACAAGTATACCAATTTTGAAGATTATGAGAAATGGCATGCTAATCACAAAAACGACAAGGCCCCTAGCAAAAAGATTATAGCACTGGGAAAGAAAATCACAGACGTGGCTGGTCATATGATTGGCGGTGTCAAGGTGGAGGATCCAGAGTACTGGGGACTTGCAGAGATAGTTACAGAGGAGATGGCAGAGGTAGGTCTCACAATGAAAAAGAGACAGCACTATACTTTTGACCAGCTCTGTAATATGAACAAGGACAAGGTCAGCAAATTAGGAAAGGATGGTTTCCAGAAGTTACTGGATGAGATGAGCTATATCGGTCTCCTGGAGTATGACTATGGTTATCATTATGACCACAATGGACGTACAGCACCACAGAGTGAGAGAAGATACATTCTTCCTATGTTTGTTCCGGGATCTGCTGAGCTTTTCAACATGGAGGAGACACCAGGCTCTACTGATAACAAGAGGCTTAAGGATCATCCTGATGTAGCTTCTTTCTTTGAGAGAATGACATATATTCCACTTGCAGGAATCACTCAGATGGTGCCGCCGGGAGGCGCTGGTGTAGGTATGCACGTTATTCCTGTTGAGAAGGCTATCAAGATGGAGAACCAGTCAATCGATATCGAGCATCTGTCATACTGGCTTGAAAAATACGAGGGACATATCGGTGTGGGACGCTGTTCATGCCGTGCTTCAAGAAAAGCAATCGGTGACGGCTGTGCTGATGACGATTTTGGATGGTGTATCGGAGTTGGTGATTTCGCTGACTACTGCCGTGAGACCGGAAAGGGACATGACATCACCAAGGAAGAGGCTCTTGCAATTTTACAGAGAGCAGAGGAGAACGGATTCGTACACCAGATTACAAATATCGATGGAGAAAACAAGATTTTTGGTATCTGTAACTGTAACGTAGAGATTTGTAACGCTCTTCGTACATCACAGTTATTCAACACACCTAACATGTCACGTTCAGCATATGTGGCTCACGTAGACAAGGATAAGTGTGTAGCCTGTGGACGCT
>URLU01000020.1 GCA_900548765.1 uncultured Lachnobacterium sp. | reverse complement strand
AAGCTCATTGGCGCTGGCTGTTGTGTGGTAAGTCTCGTCTAACATGCCATTTTCCACAGCTTCCAGTATATGCCTTTCCTTAAAAGCATAGGTGATAACCGAAAACTCATTCATGATATAGGCGACAAGTATGATTCCACCGGCTCTTGTAACCCTCTTTGCCTCGGTCAGTGCTTTCAGTTTATCTTCTCTTGAATGAAGGTGGTACATCGGGCCAAAAAGAAGGGTCAAATCAAAGCTGTTGTCCTCAAATTTCTTAAGCTTTAATGCATTACCCTGATAGGCCTTGACCTTTGCCCCCTTTTGCTTTAGTCTGCCGAGATTATGCTTTACCAGCTCAAGTGCAGTCACGTCATAGCCTTCATTTGCAAGCGGTACTGAATATCTGCCCGTTCCCGCCCCAATGTCTAAGATTTTAATCCCGGCTTTGTCCTCTGTATTTTTTTCAGCCATCAGTTTTTCCAGATACGTGTGTATATACTTCATGGAAGTGACATACTCCACTCTGCCATGACGGCTGTCCAATCTTTTTTCTTCGTTAAACTTGTTGTAGTATTCTTCTATTTGTGTCAATTTTCTTCAATTCTTTCTTGTTTTGATACATTAACTCATCTGCTCTTACACGGGTATCCTCAAGGCTGTTGTCCTCTTCAGAATTGTACTGTGCCATGCCACAGGCGATTGCGAGAGGTATCTGTGACTCCATATTGAAATCCTTCTCCTCCTGCCTCATTTTTTCCGTAAGCAGCATAAGTTTTTCTTTGGATGTATTTTTTGCAATTACGCAGAACTCATCCCCACCAATCCTGTATACCTTTCCAACACTTGAAAATGTATTCTGGATAATTGTAGAAGACTCGATTATATACTGGTCGCCCACACTGTGTCCAAGCGTGTCGTTGCATTTCTTCAGATTATTCAAATCAAAAGTCAGAATAAAGGTATTATTCTCCTTGCTAAATTCCTCTACATCTTTATTATATGCATTTCTGTTGTAACAGTTAGTCAAAAGATCCTTGACCGCCATTTCCTGGTAGAGCTTAAGTTTTCTCTCCTTCTCCGCCTGCAGCCTTGCATATCTGGCTGTTTCCATACCTATCAGGATTATAAACACCAGAAATCCAAACTTAGAATATCTGTTGGAATTGAGCTGGTCACCATAGTAAGCATTCAAGTCCATAGCAAAGGCTGTGCCCAGCACCATTCCTCCCAGCAGACAGGTGTAAGTCTTCCTCTTGTGCTTCCTCAGTCTCAAATTCCTGATTATTCCATAAACCAGGTATATGCAGCATAACACCAGTCCCAGCTGTACCAGCACCGCATTCTGTTTTATATCCCTTATCCCCATAAACTGCATAGCCTGACAGCATACATTGATAATTGTCATGGCTATAAGGATAGCATCACAAACCTTTGCATTATGCAGATGCAGGAAATACCTGATAAAAAGTACAAATGGATATCCCATAAGCATAAGGCAGGTAAATGCACAGTAGCTTGCCGCAATTCTTGAATGTACCAAAAGAATGGCTCCTGCTGTCTCTCCCAGTGACCACACGCCCAGAATCTCTGCAAATACTCCAAGATACAGGATTTCCTTAGTGGATTTGCCACTTATGAAATAATATCCCGCCAGGCAGACTCCCCCTGTGATTATGAGAAGACAGAAAAGCATTTCCAGAAAACTGCTGTATATTAGTTTCTCATACATTGCCACGCCATCCCCAAAGAGAAACTCTGTAGGTCGTGATGGAATATCCTGATATACCGGCTTGGTTATGACAACCACCTGTGAAGAATAAGCCGGTGTCTCTATTCTGTTCCACACAGAGCCTGTTGTATGTCCAAATATAGTATTGCCCTTCTCATTTGAATACACAAGCTTTCCGCCTACGGTCGCATACACTTCCTGATGATTTGTGTAAAACATTAAACTGTGTGTAGTATGTGTAACATTTGTTATATTAAAACGATAACTCCTTGAGCCATCTCTATATTCTGCCACTGATGTAGGTTCTAAAATGCAGCTGTTCTCTGCCTGGTAAGAATTGAAAGTATTATTAGAAGCTGCGAACCATGCCAATATCATGAGTGCTATCACTGCTGTAAGCGATAACACCTTTATCATAGTATAAATCCTTTTACTCACATCTATACCTCTTGTAAAAAACTCCCTTAACAACTAACCAATATATTATCATAATATACAACAAAAAAGAAGTCCTGCATTTCAGCAAAACTTCTTTTTTGTGGTGTTTTAGTCCTCTTCTATATGTTCTCTTCCCTGTGCTATAATGCTTCTTACATGATTATCTGCCAGCGAATAGAATATTGACTTGCCTTCCCTGCGGCTTTTGACAAGTTTATTCTGTTTTAAAATCCTAAGCTGATGTGATATGGCTGACTGGGTCATATTTAAGACCGCTGCCAAATCACATACACACACCTCTGCCTCAAACAACACAAAGAGTATTCTGATTCTCGTAGAATCTCCAAAGACCTTGAACAGCTCTGCCAAATCATACAGTTCTGTCTCTTCCGGAATCGTGTCATTTACTATTTTCAGCAAATCCTCATGTATTTCACTTGCGTCACAGCACATTTTCTCTTTTTCTGCCATATAACCCCATCCTTATAGTTTTTTAACAAATAATGCCCTGATGGCATTCAAAACTGCTATTACCATAACACCTACATCTGCAAAGATTGCTGCCCACATATTGGCAATTCCCAATGCGCCGAGTATAAGACATATAACCTTAATACCTATTGCAAAATAGATATTCTCGTATACGATTCTCAGGCACTTGCGGGATATCTTTATAGCCTTTGATATCTTGAGCGGGTCATCATCCATGAGGACAATATCTGCTGCTTCAATCGCAGCATCTGAACCAAGCGCTCCCATAGCAATTCCTATGTCTGCTCTCCTAAGCACTGGAGCATCATTTATTCCGTCACCTACAAAGACCAGCTTTTCCTTTTCACCTTTTTCAGCTAATATCTGTTCGACCTTTTCAACCTTATCTGATGGTAAAAGCTCACTGTATACCTCGTCAATTCCAAGCTCTGCCGCAACCTGTTCTGCAACGTTCCTGGCATCGCCTGTAAGCATAATGGTCTTTTCCACGCCCGCCTTGTGCAGTGCCTTTATAGCTGCCTTTGCGTTTGGTTTAATTATATCAGATATAACAATATGACCTTCGTACCTTCCATCAATTGCAACATGGACAATTGTGCCTACTTTATGGCAGTCTCTGTATCCTATGCCAAGCTTTTTCATGAGCTTGCCGTTTCCTACTGCAACTGTCCTGCCATCAATCTGTGCTGTTACACCATGTCCACTAATTTCCTCTATGTCAGAGACTCTTGACTTGTCAAGCACACCTCCAAAGGCCTTGCAAAGACTCTTGCTGATTGGGTGTGAAGAAAAGCTCTCTGCCAGTGCTGCATACTCCAGAAGCTTCTCATCTTCCATTGTATTATGATGTATGCCTGTCACCTCAAACACACCCTGAGTCATTGTACCTGTCTTGTCAAATACAACGTACTTAGTCTTGGATAAAGTCTCCAGATAGTTTGAACCCTTTACGAGTACACCTGCGTTGCTGGCGCCTCCAATCCCTGCGAAAAAGCTGAGGGGTATACTGATTACAAGGGCACATGGGCAGCTGATTACCAGGAAGGTAAGAGCTCTATAAATCCATACTCCCCACTCAGCAGAAAGCCCCATTACGGCCATCCTGATGACAGGTGGCAATACAGCCAGTGCCAATGCACTATAGCAGACCGCTGGTGTATAATATTTTGCAAATTTTGATATAAAATTCTCAGATTTCGATTTCTTTGAGCTTGAGTTTTCTACAAGGTCAAGAATCTTTGATACTGTAGACTCTCCAAACTCCTTGGTGGTTCTGATTTTGAGAAGTCCCGTCATGTTGATACAGCCGCTTATGACCTCATCCCCTACAGCAGCCTCTCTTGGAAGGCTCTCTCCCGTAAGAGCACTGGTGTTAAGTGTTGAGCTTCCTACTTCGATTATTCCATCAATAGGAATCTTCTCACCCGGCTGCACTACAATCACAGTTCCGATTTCCACCTCGTCAGGGTCTACCTGCTCCAGGCTGCCATCTGCCTCGATATTTGCATAGTCAGGTCTGATGTCCATAAGCTCACTGATATTTCTCCTGCTCCTGCCTACGGCATAGCTCTGGAAAAGCTCTCCAATTTGGTAGAACAGCATAACTGCAATTGCCTCGGTGTAGTCGCCATTTTCGTACAGGGCAACTGCTATAGCACCAATTGTTGCTACCGCCATCAGAAAGTTTTCATCAAATACCTGCTTGTTTTTAATTCCCTTAAAGGCTTTTCTTAAAATGTCATATCCGATTATGAAATATGGCACCATGTAAAGAATAAATCTAAGGATTCCCTCAACCGGAACGAATTTAAGTCCTATCATAAGGATGGCAGCAATTATAATCCGCACCAGTACCTTTTTTTGTTTTTTATTCATATTGCAGCCTCCGCTTAACTGATTATAAGAAAATCTCGCAGTCATCCTCAACCTTCTTGCAGTTCTTTAATACATCCCGCATAACAGCCTTTGGATCCTGTCCCTCTTCAAATTCAACAATCATCTTAAGCGCCATAAAGTTAACTGTTGCATCTGCAACTCCGGCAGTGTTCTTTGCTGCTTCCTCCATCTTGTTTGCACAGTTTGCACAATCTACGTCAATTTTGTAAGTCTTTTTCATAATAGTTTCTCCCTTCGATGCGTTTAATTCATTCTTCTTTCATATGAACAATTATTCATATGTTTAATTCTATTATATGCTCTTTTGGGGTATTGTCAATATGTTTTTATATGAATTTTGATTTAGTAATATGTCATAAAATGTTGTAGATTTGTATATACATAAAGCCTGCCACTGGCAGCTTCTCTCGCATACTTTGGTATAAAAATATGCTTTGTAGTCCTATATCATTACTACAAAGCATACTAAACAAGTACAAGTTTTATTATAAAGCCTTCTTTATCGCTGCAAGCAGCTCATCATATGTCTCAAAAGCCTCAAGGTCCGGATTATCAGCCTTTATCTGGTCTGTGCTCTTGAACAAAAATCCTGCCTTGCTGGCACGAATCATGCCCAGGTCATTATGGCTGTCACCACTTGCGATTGTCTCATAGCCGATAGACTGAAGTGCCTTGACAGTTGTAAGCTTCGACTGCTCACATCTCATCTTAAAGCCTGTGATTTCGCCACTCTCCGCAACCTCAAGTGAGTTACAGAAGATTGTCGGCCAGCCGAGTTTTTTCATAAGCGGGCTTGCAAACTGGGTGAAGGTATCAGATATGATAATCACCTGTGTCATGCTTCTTAGCTCATCCAGAAAATCCTTAGCTCCCGGAATAGGGTCTATCTTCTCAATTGCAGCCTGAATCTCCTTAAGACCAAGTCCATGCTCCTTAAGGATTCCAAGTCTCCAGTTCATAAGCTTGTCATAGTCTGGCTCATCTCTTGTAGTTCTCTTTAATTCAGGAATGCCGCTCGCCTCAGCAAAAGCAATCCATATCTCCGGTACAAGAACACCTTCTAAGTCCAAACATACTATATTCATAACAATTCTCCTTCATCTTTAACACTTTATTAAGGCAAAGTATAAATCAGTTTGCCCTCACTGTCAAAAGAAATTTCGCTATAAGGTGCAGAATATGTATTCATATTGTCAATTATTGTCTGTTTTCGCGAACCATCTGCAACTGTCGGCTTAAAGTCATTGTAAGAATCCGTTGAGCTTAATGTACATGGAATAATATCTGCATCTATATCACTCTGCATCTCCCCATCTACAAAGGTAAAGGTCTGCTGAAAAATCATAGTATCTTTGTCATCCGGGTTCCTGTTGGCACCAAAGCAGAAATTGCCAAGGCTGTAGCAGATAACTTTGCCATTGTATACCTCAATGCCCTGCAATACATGAGGGTGATTTCCGATAACCAGGTCTGCTCCCGCATCTATAAGGCCATGGGCGAGATTCTGCTGATAATCATTAGGATAGTAGGTTCTCTCTATACCCCAGTGGCAGCAGGCAATAATCACGTCTGCCCCCTGTTCCTTAAGCTCAGCTATTCCATTGTAGAGATAGTCCTCATAGGTGCTGCTCATAGACAAAAGGTTGGCAGATACAAAACCAATCACGATGCCCTCATCTGTAGTGTAGGTACCCAGATGGTCCTGAAAAGCAAAATCAACTCCCACTTCATTAAGGGCATTTTCAGTATCCGCGTGGCTTTTCTCCCCATAATCGTAGGTATGGTTATTGCCCAGACTACAGCCCTCAATAGAACTTGCAGGCAGTATTCCGGCATACTCAGGCTCACCCTTTAAATTGTAGGTTTTCTCCACCCTGTCTGTAGATGTGGTGAGAACACACTCCAGATTTACAAGGGTAAAATCATCATTTTCGAAAATGTCCTTTACTCCTGAGAAAAAGTAATCCTCGCCATACTTGTCGTAATATGAATAAAAGCTTCCCTCATAGCCGTGCTGCTGGGTCTTTCCCAGAGTGCAGTCACCGGTTGCAGAAATCGTGACAGTCTGCAGGATGGGTTCTGGCTCTGTTTCAGTTTCAGGCTCTTTGCCGGTGCTGTCAACGCCTGACTCTTCCGCCTCTATAGAATTTGCAGCCATTTCAGTACCTGCTGTGTCAGACAAATCATCTGTACTGCCATCCTTGTCTGCACCAGCGGATTCTACACTTGTGCCAAACATATCTGCGACCTTTGAGGCTCTGCAGCCTGTGACATTTGTCATGATTAAAACAAGACACATCACAGAGCTGAATCTTTTTATCTTTTTTTCCAAAATTTTTTTATTTATCAAATCATTCCCTCTTCTGTATGTAAACATATAGCCTGAATAATATAACCTGAATTTTGCTGATTATATACTCGATATAGTTATTTTATAACTCTAATATTTCCAAAATCAATTATAACATATTAAGATTTTACAAATGTTCAACCTGCCCTTTATTTCTGTAAAAAGGCTCTGTAGTCTGCCAGATTCTTCTTAAGCAGCTCCGGTGTATTAAGCTCATACGGACACTTGCTCTTACATCTGCCGCAATTGAGGCAGTTGTCAATCTTATCCATCTCTGCCTGCCACTCCGGTGATGTCCATGCTGCTGCAGGCGCACGTCTTATCATAAGTGACATTCTGGCGCAGTTATTGATTTTGATTCCGGCTGGACACGGCATACAATAGCCACATCCTCTACAGAAATCGCCGGCAAGCTCTTTTCTCTCATTTTCCACATATGCCTTAATCTCATCTGTGTACTCTGGTGTCTCATCCATAAATGCAAGCCACTCCTCAAGCTCCTCCATCTTCTGTATGCCCCAGATTGGAAGTACATTGTCATACTGGGTCATAAATGCCATGGCAGCCTTTGAGTCATGTATCAGTCCGCCGGCCAGTCCCTTCATAGCGATAAAGCCTACATTCTTACGCTTACATTCCTCAACCAGCTCTATCTCTTTATTAGATGCCAGATAGCTGAATGGAAACTGCATTGTCTCATACAAACCAGACTTTACACACTCCATAGCAACCGCAAGCTTGTGGGCTGTTGCTCCTATATGGCGGATTTTCCCCTGACGCCTGGCTTCTTCCATGCACTCATACATGCCTGTTCCATCCCCGGGTGCATAGCACTGGTTTACGCAATGGAACTGGTAGATGTCAATGTATTCTGTCTTTAAGTTGGCAAGTGACTCATCCAGCTGCTTCCAGAATTCCTCCGGGGTTGTTGCCATGGTCTTGGTGGCTATGTATATTTTGTCTCTCATACCCTCAAAGGCGATGCCCAGCTTTTTCTCGCTGTCGCTATAGGCTCTGGCTGTATCAAAGAACCGCATGCCTCCCTCGTATGCTCTTCTTAAGATGGCAGATGACTGGTCTATATCTGTTACTCGCTGGATTGGAAGGGCTCCGAATCCGTTCTGGCATACTTTTATGCCGGTTGTTCCTAGTGTGATTTCTCTCATATTTCCTCCTTCTGTGTAGTACCAAAAGATATATTTTCACTGTGTAGGAATGTGGTGCTAAGAAAATCAAGGATTTGTGGCGGGTTTCGGACATAATATTTTCTAAGCGTTCTGATTTTGGTATAACAAGATTGACGCAACCGCTTGGCATTCGCCATCCATGGCTCAAGCCTCGCTCTCGGCAACTTCCTGTTGCCGAGTTGCTGGGTTTCTTACAGAACGTTAAGAAAATCTAATGTCCTGCACAAGCCACAAATCCTCGATTTTCTTAGCGCCACATTCCAACGTACGTTGTATTCTCTTATTATAATTTGTCTACAATTTAATCACTATGTATTCTATTTCTGAGAAGCCATATATGCTTCAATCTCGTCTGCATCACGCATGATTTCCTCTGACAGGCATACAGCTCCATCCTCTGTGATAAGCAGGTCGTCCTCTATACGTATTCCAATCTCCCACTCATCTATATAGAGTCCCGGTTCGTCTGAAATGATTGCACCCGGACGAAGCTTCTTATTCAAGTCTACTGTCACATCATGGACGTCAATTCCAAGATGGTGTGATACGCCATGCATATAGTATCTGCTGATTTCTTCTTCTTTTTCAATTAGTCCAAGTCTGATACAGCCTGCTGCAAGCACCTTCTTGCAGATGTTATTCAGGTCCACTGTTGTCATGCCTGGCTTTGCTTCCTTCAAGACTGTTCTGTTTGCTTCAAGAACTATGTCATATACCTGTCTCTGACGCTCTGTATATTTTCCATTTACAGGATATGTTCTTGTGATGTCTGAATTGTAGCCCCGCACTCTGGCTCCTAAGTCCATAAGCAGAAGGCTGCCATCCTCCATCATATCCTGATTTGTGTCGTAGTGGAGCATGGTTCCGTTCATTCCGCTTCCTGCGATTGTTGGGAATGCTGTCCACTCCGCTCCATTTCTTCTGATACTGTATTCGAAGTCTGCCTGAGCCTCATACTCAAACATTCCCGGCTTTAAGTTTGCCAGCACATTCTTTAAGGCGGTGTCTGTTAATTTAACAGCCTCTTTTGTGAGAGCAATTTCGTCCTCATCCTTCTGCATTCTCTGCTCTGCCACAAATGGAAAGAGATTTCTGATTGAAACACCCGGATATGCTGTCTTAAACTCATTTGCTTTTACCACATTGTAGTCCGGCAAATCCTCCTTCTGGTGTCTGTAAGTATCAAAATATGCTGTATAGACATCCTCTCTGGTCATAATCATGTCAAGGGCTCCGTCAAGCTCATCTATAAAACGCACATTGTCTATGCCTGAGAGCTCCTTTGCCTCGTCAACGGTCACCTTGCGTCCATACCATCTCTCCATTGAAGGGTCTGCTTCCTCTATAAAGAGAGTTGTCTTTGGCTCTGCTGCAGCCTTATCCAGCACCAGTGCCATCTTATCTCTTCTGAGTCCTGTGAGATAGAAGAAATTTCTGTTTGCCTGGGCTGTGAAAAGGTCATATTCGTCTGCACTCACATGGTGCTCGATTCCTGAATATAACACTGCGATTGAATTGTCTGCCATTCTGTCAAATACTGTTTGTCTTCTTTTGTTATAGTCCATTTTATTACCTCAACTTTCTTATGTTGTCACGATACCATTTTTCATATGAAATGTAAATATTACCCTACACAGAAAATTTTACTGCTATTTTCCGAACATATTCAGCTGCAGATAACCTTCCGCCAGTCGGCTCCTCCACCGGCTGCTTTTCCAGATGCATGGCAGCTGACAGCTTTTCTGGCACAGCTCGACATATTAAGAACCAGCCCTTGCAGCTCCACATACAGTCTTTGTTATAAAAGCAAAAAGACTCCCAGGCATAACCCGGAAATCTCTTTGCAAATTTATATTATATATATTTAGAAGCAAAAATAATTTTTGCAGTTGTAGTAAGATATTCCCTCTACAATCTGCTTAAGTGCCTTCTCGTCATCAGGGTACTCACCATTTTCTACCCATCCTCCGATAAGTTCACACATGATACGTCTGAAATACTCATGACGTGTATATGAGAGGAAGCTTCTGGAATCAGTAAGCATTCCCACAAAATTTCCTAAAAGTCCAAGATTTGCAAGTGATGTCATCTGCTCCATCATACCAGTCTTGTGGTCGTTGAACCACCAGGCTGCTCCGTGCTGTATTTTGCCAACTGCTGAGCTGTCCTGAAAGCATCCAATTACAGTTCCGATTGCAGCATTGTCCGCTGGATTTAATGAATAGATTATTGTCTTTGGCAGACTGTCATCTATTGCAAGAGCATTGAGGTACTGTCCCATCTCAATTGATGAACTGTAAGTATTGATAGCATCGATTCCTGCATCCGGTCCAAGTGCATTAAACACCTTCTTGTTCAAATCTCTTTGAACACCATAGTGGAGCTGCATCACCCAGTTTTTCTTTGCATACTCCCTGCCCAGTGCTGTCATGAATGCTGTCTTGTACTTTCTCTCCTCAGTCTTTGTTAAAATTCCATCAGAAAGTCTTGTCTTTACAATTTCGTTCACCTCAGCCGGCTCATAGCTCTCGTACATCACATACTCAAGACCATGGTCTGAAACTGTACAGCCATTCTCTGCGAAAAAGTCCATACGGTTCTTAAGAGCCTCAATAAGAGAATCAAAATCCTTAATCTCTACACCACTGACCTGGGCAAGCTTTGTTATATACTGTGCAAAGTCAGCCTTCTCAATGTTCATAGCCTTGTCCGGTCTCCATGCTGGGAGAACCTTTACCTCAAAGCCATCCTCTTTGATTTTTCTATGCCATTCAAGTGAATCAATTGGGTCATCTGTAGTACAGATTGTGTCAACATTTGACTGGAGGATTAAGCCTCTGGCACTCATGTTCTCCTGCTTTAACTTCTCTGAAGTCAAATCCCATACTTCCTGGGCTGTATCTCCGCAGAGATGTCCCTCGTATCCGAAATATTTTTTAAGCTCCAGATGACTCCAATGGTAAAGTGGATTACCAATTGCCTTTTCAAGAGTCTCTGCCCATTTCTGGAATTTTTCCCTGTCAGAAGCGTCACCTGTAATATATTTTTCCTCGACACCATTAGACCTCATCTGACGCCATTTGTAATGGTCAGCGCCCAGCCATACCTGAGTGATGTTCTCATATCTGACATCCTCATAGATTTCCTGTGGGCTTAAATGACAATGGTAGTCAATTATAGGAAGCTTCTCAGCATAATTATGATATAGATTTTTAGCTGTCTCTGTTGTCAGCAAAAAATCCTCGTCCATAAATTTCTTCATCAGCCTTCTCCTTAGATTATCTCTGTACTCTGGCTCCTGCGCCACCCATAAGTGCCTCAACTTCCTTCTTAGAAGCCATAGTTGTGTCACCTGGTGTTGTCATTGCAAGTGCTCCGTGAGCTGCACCGTAGTTAACTGCTGTCTCTGCATCGCCTGTTGTCATAAGACCATAAATCAGTCCTGATGCGAAGGAATCTCCACCACCAACTCTGTCCATAATCTCAAGTCCGTCATACTGCTTAGCCTTGTAGATTTCTCCACCAGCCCAGCATAAAGCTGACCAGTCGTTTACTGTAGCTGTCTTTACTGTACGAAGTGTTGTAGCAACAGCCTTGAAGTTAGGATATACCTTAACAGCCTCGTTAATCATCTTCTTGTAGCCCTCGATGTTTAGCTCCTTAAGGTTTGCATCATTTCCTTCAATTTCAAATCCAAGACATGCTGTGAAATCTTCCTCGTTACCAATCATAACATCTACATACTTGGCGATTTCTTTGTTTACTTCCTGAGCCTTGGCATGTCCGCCGATTGCACTCCACATTGATGGTCTGTAGTTTAAGTCATAAGATACGATTGTACCATATTTCTTTGCTGTCTTGATTGCTGCAAGTACTGTCTCACAAGACTGCTCTGAAAGTGCTGCATAGATTCCACCTGTATGAAGCCATCTTACACCAAGCTCACCGAAGATGTAGTCAAAGTCAAAATCTTCTGGAGTCGCTTTTGAGATTGCTGTGTTTGCTCTATCTGAACATCCTACAGCTCCTCTGATTCCAAAGCCTCTCTCGGTGAAGTTGAGACCGTTTCTGCAGATTCTGCCGATTCCATCTGTTGGCATCCACTTGATAAGTGATGTATCCACACCACCCTGTAAAATGAAGTCCTCCATAAGAAGTCCCACTTCATTCTCAGCAAAGGCTGTGATAACTGCTGTGTTTAATCCGAAGCATCTGCGGAGTCCTCTGACTACGTTGTACTCTCCGCCGCCTTCCCAGGCTCTGAAGCTTCTTGCTGTACGGATTCTTCCCTCGCCTGGATCAAGTCTTAACATTACCTCTCCGAGTGAAACCGCATCAAATTTACAATCCTTTGCATCACGCATATTTAAATCCATTTTTGTATCTCCCTTATCCTCTGATTTCCTTTACAATAGCTGCTGCTTCTGCTGTTAACTCTTTAATCTTCTCAAAGTTACCAGATTTGATTAAGTCTCCCTTAACCATCCAGCTTCCTCCGCAGGCAATGATTCTGTCATACTTTAAGTATTCCTTTACGTTCTCTGCATTGATTCCACCTGTAGGCATAAAGCATACACCTGTGTATGGAGCTGCGATAGCCTTGATGTACTTAAGTCCGCCTGCTGGCTCTGCCGGGAAAAATTTAACAACATCAAGTCCGAACTCAAGTGCTGTCTCTACATTGCTTGGGTTACAGGTTCCTGGTGTGATTGGAATATTTTTCTTTACACAGTAGTCTACAATCTTAGGATTAATTCCAGGACTTACGATGAATTTTGCTCCTGCTGCTACAGCTCTGTCTACCTGCTCTGTTGTAAGTACAGTTCCAGCACCAACAAGCATATCAGGAAATTCCTTAGTCAGGATTCTGATTGATTCCTCTGCTGCCTCTGTTCTGAATGTAACCTCTGCACATGGAAGTCCACCTTCCATGAGAGCCTGTCCTAATGGTTTTGCGTCCTTTGCGTCATCCAATACAACAACTGGAATGATTCCGATTTTTTTAAACTGTTCTAATACTTCATTCATTTTACACACCTCACTGTTTTTATGAAAATCTATCATTCAGCTGCACACACAGACCAGATTTTCCAGCCCTGCATGCAGCCTTAATTCACCTTATATATTACACATACTTCTGCAATGTAGCTCTTACTGCACCCTTGCCAGCGATAAGCTCGCTAAAGTATCCGCATACCTTGTCAGCAAGTCCAGCCTCATATAAGTTTACACCAAAAATCTGTGCATCTTCAAGTAATCCCTTAATCTTTGACTCTACATCACATGCCTCGCCGAGCTTGATTCCCTCAACATAAGGACGGACTGTGTCAAATAATGGGTCCGGGCTGAGCTCGAATGCATCGCCATTGTCATCTACTGCCATAAGATATCTGAGCCATCCTGCAAATACAAGTGGAATGAGCTTTAGGTCATCAAGATTCTTGCCTTCCTTGATGTAATTCTTGATTGTCTCACCAAATCTGATTGCAAGCTTCTGTGATGTATCTGTTGCAATACGCTGTGGTGTATCTGGCATAAATGGATTTGGAATTCTGACCTTAAGTACAGTGTCGATGAACTCCTTAGGGTCAAGTACTCCAGGATTTATTACTACCGGAAGTCCTTCCTGATATCCGATTCTCTCTACAAGCTTTACAAGCTCTGTATCCTTCATCTCATCTGAGATTTTGGTATATCCGAGGAGACATCCGTATACAGCAAGTGCTGTGTGAAGAGGATTAAGGCATGTACAAACCTTCATTCTCTCTACCTTATCAACTGTCTCTCTGTCTGTGAAAATGATTCCACCCTTTTCAAGAGCTGGTCTTCCGTTAGGGAACTCATCCTCGATTACAAGATACTCTGTCTCTTCTGCGTTAACGAATGGAGCAACATAAGTATTCTTTGATGTGATAACAGGGTCTAAGTCCTCAAGTCCATCCTCTTTTAAGAGAGCTTCAACCGAAGCGTCTGGTCTTGGTGTAATCTTGTCAATCATTGACCATGGGAATGATACACAAGCCTTGTCATTTACATAATCTACAAAGCCCTTATCGCAGAGTCCGTTCTCTGCCCACTTCTCAGCAAATCCTTTCATAGCTGCATAGAGCTTGTCTCCATTGTGAGAGCAGTTGTCTGTGCTGACCATGGCGATTGGCTTCCTGCCGTTTGCATATCTGTGGTACAAGAGTGCTGCAACCTTTCCAATGTAGCTGGCTGGCTTCTCAGGACCTGCTTCAAAATCAGCCTTTACAAGACCAAGAAGCTCGCCCTTTCCGTCTACAAGGCTGTAACCCTTCTCTGTGATGGTGAATGTAGCAAGCTGGAGAGAATCCTTTGCAAAAATCTCCTTGAGTCTGCTAAATTCAGCCTCATTCTCTGAATCAAGAATACATGACTCTCCGATTGAACCAACTACTGTCTTCTCAATATTTCCATCAGCCTTAAGTGTAACAAGGATTGAGTAGTTATCGTTTGGACGATACTTTTTCTCGATGATTTCGTAATCAAATCCCTCTACTACTGTGATTCCAGATGTCAGCACCCCCTCATTAAGAAGGTTCTGTGCTACATTTGCCTGAAATGCCCTGAAAATATTTCCAGCTCCAAAGTGAACCCATACAGGATTCTCCTTTGTGTTTTTAATCATTTTCTGTCTGTCATATTTTGGAAGTGAGTAGCCCTTTGACTCCCACTGTGCTTTATCCTTTAAACCGTTCTCATTTAAAATCATGGCTGTCTCCTATCTCTTCTCTACGCCTCTTGTATGGCTCTTGTCAATTGCCTCCCAAAGTCCATTGAGATATGTTGCTCCAAGTGCTCTGTCGTATAAACCATATCCTGGCATTGCAACCTCATCCCAAATCATACGTCCATGGTCTGGTCTGATTGGTCCGTCAAATCCTATATCGTAAAGAGCCTTCATAATCTCATACATATCAAATGTTCCGTCACTTGATAAGTGAGCTGCCTCCTCGAAGTCTGTAGGTGAGTTGAACTTAAGGTTTCTAACATGTGCGAAATGGATTCTTCCCTTTAAGGCTCTAATCATATCCGGAAGGTCATTTTCAAGGTTTGTTCCGTATGAGCCTGAGCAGAATGTAACACCATTATGTGGATTATCAACCATTTCCATCATTCTAAGGATGTTCTTCTTGTTGATGATGATTCTTGGAAGTCCAAATACGCTCCATGCCGGATCATCTGGATGAATAGCCATGTTGATGTCGTACTTGTCACATGTTGGCATAATTCTCTCAAGGAAATATTTGAGGTTTTCAAATAACTTCTCATCATCAATATCCTTATACATCTCGAAAAGCTCTTTTACATGAGCCATTCTCTCTGGCTCCCAGCCTGGCATTACTGTTCCATTCATATCACCTGCGATTGAATCAAACATCTTCTCCGGGTCAAGTGCATCTACAGCTTCCTGTGTATATGCAAGAACTGTAGAACCATCTGGACGCATTCTTGCAAGCTCAGTTCTTGTCCAGTCAAATACTGGCATGAAGTTGTAACATACTAAGTGGATATCCTCTTCTCCAAGGTTCTCCAAGCACTTAATGTAGTTGTCGATGTACATATCCCTGTCAGCGGCACCAGTCTTGATTGCCTCATGTACATTCACGCTCTCGATTCCTGCAATCTTAAGTCCAGCAGCCTCAACCTCATCCTTTAACGCACGGATTCTCTCTCTTGACCATACCTCTCCCGGCTCTGTGTCATAGAGTGTTGTGATTACTCCTGTCACCCCTGGAATCTGTCTGATTTGCTTCAATGTTACAGTATCAAATTTTGATCCATACCATCTGAGTGTCATTTCCATAGTTTAAGTACCTTCCTTTCAAAGCTCTTATATCAGTTTGTTATTTCTTTATCATTTATCCTTATAATAAACTGATTTTCAAAAACAATACATTGAGTAAATTGTTAAATATATTGCAAATCTTGCGGTAGGAAATTATAATTGTATATAGTATTTAAATTGTTCTGATTTATGTGACAGTTATGACTATTTTCCTATTATTTTTACTGCTTTAAAATGAAAAAGGAGGCTTTCAAATGCAGGAAAATCTATTATCCACCTTCAGCTCCAGACAATACATGCGTGATAAGGACTTTGAGCTGTATTACTATAGCGATACCGCATTAAAAAATGTAAAGCACCACACCCACAACTACTATGAAATCTATTTTTTCTACGGTGGTAAGGTGTCGATTTTTATTGAAAATGATGCCTTTCCTCTGGCAGAAGGAGATATGATTATCATTCCCCCCGGAACCAACCATCATCTTGAGATACTGGACAAGAGCATCCCCTATCAGAGATGCATACTCTGGATATCCCAGGACTTCTGCGACCATATGCTGAATATGTCCTCTGATTTGGTTTATCCTCTGCAAAAGGCAGCAGTGACAAAGAAAAATATATACCACTTTGACCTCTTTACTTTTAATGAACTAAAAACCAAGATATTTAGAATTATAAGAGAAAAAAGAGGCAGCCGCTTTGGAAAAGCAACTGCCATCTCCCTCTATGTCCATGATTTGATGCTGACAATCAGCAGAAGGGTATATGAGCTTGACAATCCTACTCAGATGCACAAGGATAATTCTCTCTATGACAATGTTCTCATATATATTGATGAACACATAACAGAGGATATATCCCTTGAGTCCATAGCCAGGGAATTTTTTATCAGCAAGTATCATATATCACATGTGTTTACCGAAAACTTCGGTACCTCGCTCCACCAGTATATAATAAAAAAACGCCTGACACTCTGCGTAAATGCAATCGTGTCAGGCACGGATATATCCGAGGCGTATCTGCTCTGCGGCTTTAAGGATTACTCCAGCTTTTACCGGTCTTTCAAAAAAGAATACGGCAAATCGCCCCGTGATTATGTTTTAAATCAAAGAACCCTGTAGCAATATTTATACGTTTGTAAATGCTGCCGATTCTTCCTTGAGATTTCTGGCAACTGTGCTGTTTTCCTCCATCTGTCCGTTTACAGTAGACATAGACTGTACAAGAGAATCAACGTTGACAGCGGCATCAGTTACCCCATTTGCAGACTCTTCCACTGCACGGCTGATGCCCTCGATTGCCTCTGTGATATCCTTCATGTTGTCTAAGATATCCTGGGCATTCTCAGAATACTCGACCATTGTGGTATCAATGTGGGTTGCATCTGCATTGTACTGCTGTCCGTTCTGTACGAACAAACGGTAGTCAGGCAGGATGTTTTCATTGATGTATGTAATAATCTTTTTAGATGCCTCAACCAATCCCTGAACAGCCTGGATAACCTGCTCATTGATTGTCTGGATGTTATTTGCAGTCTCACGGGAAGAGTCTGCAAGCTGTCTGATTTCGTCTGCAACAACTGCAAAGCCTTTTCCAGCCTCACCGGCACGGGCAGCCTCGATAGAGGCATTAAGTGCAAGCAGATTAGTCTGGCTTGAAATGCTTAAGATGTCATCTGTAAGCTGCTCTACTTTTTCAACACTCTTTGAATTTTCAAGTGCCACATTCATCTCATTTGTGATTTCACCAATCATGACATTGGTATTGTTCATATTCTCAGCTGCCTTGCGCTCCATCTCAGTGGCACGTACCTTCATCTCCTGGGCATACTGTGTCATAACAATAGTCTGATCTGCCACAGCCTGAACCTTCTGCTCTGCTGATTCAGTGTGCTGACTGACAGTATTTGTGGTAGCCGACACCTCCTCCATGGTAGCAGAAAGCTCCTGCATAATAGCTGAAATATCATTTGCACTGTCACTTGAAGAGGCAACACTGCTGGCTACATTTCCTACAACTCCGTCAAGTACATTAGAGTTAGTAATAATCTTTGACATGATATTCTGCAGAGTCTCAATGAAGTGATTGATACCCTGGCCAGACTGACCAATCTCATCATTGGACTTGACAGTAACACGTCTTGTCAAATCTCCCTGACCAGCTTCTATCTCATCGATAATAGCAGTAAGCTCCTTGGTCTGCTTCTGGAGTGGATTAACAACAGCCTTTACAATGACCACAATAACACCAGCAACTGCTGCAACTGCAATCGCGATAAAAATCCCGGAAGTTGCGACCTTACGTTTATACAAATCTTCCTGGCTCTGAATTTTTTCCTTTACCAGCTCATCATTTCTGCTAATGAGTTCATCCATAGCGTCCCCGATACTTGTTGACCACCCCTTCATGACATCATTAGCCTTTGAAACAGCCGCTGCCGAGTCGCCGCCCATAGCAGTCTGCATAAGTTCTACTGTTGTGCCCTGTGCCTCTGTAATAAGGGCAAAAGTATCAGTCATCTGCTGGATATCATCTGCGGTGAAATAGTCATCCATCGCAAGAAGCTCTTCCTCATAGTTTGCCACATCTGTCTGATATGTGGTAAGCTGTGAAGCTACATACTCGTATAAACCCTGGCTTGGAGCCGCACACAATGCCAATGTCAGCTTCTGTGTGTTTGCAAATGCCAGGTTAATCTCATCCATGCAAATCGTTGCTCTGACACCATTTCCAGAAATCTGCTTACTCTCCTCCTGAATTTCCGTCATTGAAAACAAGCCTTCGCCTGCGGCAGCAATAGCGATACATCCAAGAATAGCAACCGGAACAATCAGTTTTGTAATAATTGATGATTTCTTTTTCATTCTTTATCCTCCGTCCTCGTCTTTACTTTTTTATTTTAGCACTTTCTTCCTATATGTCTATATCTTAGAAATAAATTTTACAAACTTTTTGTATTAATATACCTATAATTAGGAACATGCATAATAGAATACATTCAGTGATTTCTCCGTTATTTCGGATAAAAAATGCTGATGAAGTCTACCAATCAGTGCTCTTTCGTTGTATAATGCTTTTGTCGTACAGGGTCTCTTTCCTTTGTAATGTTTTGGGTCAAATTCATTATACATCAGAAAGTCCTGTACG
>URLU01000019.1 GCA_900548765.1 uncultured Lachnobacterium sp. | reverse complement strand
TAAGCTGCTTCTTTCTGGTGTTCATCAAATTTCTTCGTGAAAACATACCCACATAGTTCATATTTTCATCTACCACAGGGAAATCTCTGTGTCTGATTTTTGCCACAATATCCCTGACTTCATCCACGAAATCATCCTCATCAAAATGGATGATATCAGGTGCCTTGGTCATAAAGAACTTAATAGGCATACTCTGATTGATAAGCCTCGAAACAGTAAAGGTATCATATGGCGTGCTTATGATTACTATGTCTCTGGCATTTGCAGCTTCAATAACCTCCTGGCTTATCTCATAACCATTAGTAACAATCATGCAGCTGCAGTTTAACTCAATACACTTAAGCTGTGATTCCTCCCTGTCACCAATAATCACAAGGTCATCATTCTCCACGCTGTTTGCCAGCACCTCCAGAGAACCAACACCCACTACAACCTTGCCCTTTATGAAGTAGCCATGCTCATTTCCTGTTACAATCTTACCCTCTAAAGTCTCGACCATGTTTCTATACTGGGTTCTGGCTCTGGAAAGCACAGTATTGTCAAGCACATCCATGTAAGATTTTGCAATATCGCCTGTTACAATCAAGCCCTCCAGCTTGTTCTTGGCATTTACAACAGGAAGTGTGACTACATCCAGTATCTTCATCATTTCCCATGCTTTTTTCATGGAAATATGGCCACTTACACCTTCTGTCTTTCTTATATGGATATCCTTAATCTGTGTGCCCACATCCTGAATCAGCTCTGGTGCTTCTACCTTGAAATAATCCAGCACAAAGGCTGTCTCAGCACTTATAGAACCAGCCCTTCTGGGTACATATACAATCTTGTGTTCTTTTTCAGACGGATGCTCTCTCTCCACTTCATTCTTTAAATATGAATATGTTATTGCAGCACATATAGAATCTGTATCCGGATTTTTATGACCTACAATCCAAACCTTTTTTTCCTTCATATAAATACTCTCCTTCTGTCATAGCAGAAAAATGCAATTCCCTTATTTGGGAATTGCACTGTATGCAGCAATTTATTTTTAAACATGAATTATTC
Organism: uncultured Lachnobacterium sp.; assembly: GCA_900548765.1. GTDB lineage: Bacteria > Bacillota > Clostridia > Lachnospirales > Lachnospiraceae > Roseburia. Next base: position 18,296 of record URLU01000019.1, on the reverse strand, counting down.
CAAGAAAACACAAAATAAGGGTTATCAAACCAATTGTATTAACAATCGTAAGAGCAAAGCCTGCAATGGCAAAGCCCCTGGTAGAGCGAACCGCAGTCTCCACTGCTGACACATTATCTACCTTCTCGTCCATTTCCTTGAATAAGTCCTGAATATTTCTATAACACATTACATTCTCAGAATGTACCTTTTCAGATATCTCCTGTTTCAATGTGACAAGCTCATTACTAAGCTCTGCCAGCGAATTGAGCATATGCTCATTTGCCTCTGACTGCTCCTTTGAGATTGCCCTGGTCTGCTCTAATGTGGCATCAACCTTATCTGAAATCTGATTTTTTAATTCATTAGTGCTTGTCTCCACACTCTTTACTGACTTCTCCACATCCTCTGTGTAAGTCTTAAGCTCGCTGCTCATAGATGCTTCAATTTCCTGCATCTTGCTATTGACACGCTCAATCAGCACATCTATCTGCTTCTCGACCTGAGCCGTGATTCCATCTACTTTTTCCTGACGCTCGTCAAGAATCTGCTTAAGCTCCTCCGCCTTCTCTTCACGCTCTGCCACTATGCTCTGGAGCTCATTTGCCTTTGTCTCCTTATTAGAAAGCATTTCCTGAAGCTGCTTTGCTTTCTCCCTAAATTCATCTATTTGACTTAATAAAAAATCGTCCTTATCCAATTTATCCTGCATCCTTTCGCGAGTTCTATTTACACTGACTCTGACTGACTTTCTTACCCGGTCAGCCTTCGGATTAGTACGAGCCTTTTTTCTGGTAAATAAGCTAATCATAACTAAATCTCCCTCGTTACCACTATGTACAATTCTATCATGTCATTTTCTCAATGTAAAGAACAAAAACTCATGCAAAAATGAGGCAGCCATAAAAATGACTGCCTCAATAAATACCAAAGTATGCAGGAGAAACTGCCAGTAGCAGTTTCTCTGTATATCTTACAATATTTAATTATGCCAATTATTTACCAGCATAAAGAGTTACTAACTTCTTAAGGTGCTCATAGCGATCCTTAGAATTAGCCTCTGCTGAAGCGAATAACTCAGCAGCTCTTGTAGGATTGAACTTAGCAAGTGAAGCGTAACGGTTCTCTCCCTTAAGGAATGCCTGGTAATCTCCTGTTGGCTCCTTGCTGTCTAATGAGAATGCATCTTTGCCCTCAGCAGCAAGTGTTGGGTTGTAACGGAAGTTGAACCAGTATCCAGACTCAACAGCAAGCTTCTCCTCTGTCTGAGCCTTGCTCATGCCCTTCTTAATACCATGGTTGATACATGGAGCATAAGCAATGATAAGTGATGGTCCTGGATAAGCCTCTGCCTCAGCAATAGCCTTAACACACTGATTCATGTCAGCACCCATTGAAATGTGTGCTACATAAACGTATCCGTAGCTCATAGCGATTCCAGCAAGATCTTTCTTCTTTGTCTCTTTTCCACCTGCAGCGAACTGTGCGATAGCTCCTGTTGGTGTAGCCTTAGAAGACTGTCCACCTGTATTTGAATATACCTCTGTATCGAATACCATGATATTGATATCCTTACCAGATGCTAATACGTGGTCAACTCCACCGAATCCGATATCGTAAGCCCATCCGTCACCACCGAAGATCCACTGTGACTTCTTAGCAAGGTAATCTTTCTCTTTTAATACTGCCTTAGATGCATCACATCCACAAGACTCTAATGCTGCAACTAACTTCTCAGTAGCTGGTCCATTCTCGATACCAGAAGCGAATGTATCATTCCACTCCTTGATAGCAGCCTTAATGTCCTCTTTGTCTGTGTTAGCAGCGATTCCATCTAACTCGTCTTTTAATCTGTCACGAATTGCTCTCTGAGCAAGTAACATACCATATCCGAACTCAGCAGCATCCTCGAAGAGTGAGTTAGACCAAGCTGGTCCATGTCCCTGCTTATTTGTTGTATATGGTGTAGAAGGTGATGAGTTAGCCCAGATTGATGAACATCCTGTAGCATTAGCAATGTACATTCTGTCACCGAATAACTGAGTGATTAACTTAGCGTATGGAGTCTCTCCACATCCACCACAAGCTCCTGAGAACTCAAGTAATGGCTGACGGAACTGAGAACCCTTAACAGAGTTAATCTTGAACTTCTCGATTACGTCCTCTTTATCCTCAAGAGTTACAGCATAATCGAAGTACTTCTGCTCATCCTCGTTTGCCTCAAAGCTAGCCATGTTAATAGCCTGTACTTTGTCTGGACATACGTTTACACAAGATCCACATCCTGTACAGTCGAATGCTGAAACAACGATTGCGAACTTGTATCCAGGTACAAGGTTAAGATCCTTCATCTGCATTCCTTCTGGAGCTGCAGCTGCCTCAGCCTCTGTCATAGCTACTGGACGGATTGCTGCATGAGGACATACATATGAACACTGGTTACACTCGATACACTTTGTAGCATCCCATACAGGAACATCTGTTGCTACACCACGCTTCTCGTATGCAGCTGTACCTGATGGTGTCCAACCTGTCTGGTATTTTTTAACAACAGATACAGGAACTGTGTTACCCATCTGTCCGTTAACCTTCTGCTGGATGTTCTTAACGAAATCAACAACCTCAGCGTTATCTCCGCTAACTTCCTTAGAGAAGTCATCATCTGTGCAGTTCTTCCAGCTCTCTGGAACATCAACCTTAACGTAAGCTGTAGCACCAGCATCAATAGCGTCGTGGTTCATCTTTACAACGTCATCACCCTTCTTAGCGTATGACTTTGTAGCAGCATCCTTCATTAACTTGATAACTTCTTCCTCTGGAATAAGCTTTGTTAATGAGAAGAAAGCTGACTGAAGAACAGTGTTGATACGGTTTCCGAGACCAATCTCTTTACCAATCTTAACACCATCAATGATGTAGAAGTTGATATTGTTCTCAGCGATGTATCTCTTAACCTGTCCTGGTAATTTCTCATCTAACTCATCTACAGACCACTGTGTATTGAAGAGGAATGTTCCACCTGGAACAAGATCCTGAACCATGTTGTACTTGTAGATGTAAGCTGTACAATGGCAGGCAACAAAGTTAGCCTGTGAAATTAAGTATGTTGAACGAATTGGTGTGTGTCCAAAACGTAAGTGTGAAATTGTAACACCACCAGACTTCTTAGAATCATAATCAAAGTAAGCCTGAGCATACATATCTGTATGGTCACCAATAATCTTGATAGAGTTCTTGTTAGCACCTACAGTACCATCAGCACCGAGTCCCCAGAACTTACAGTTTGTAGTTCCTTCTGGAGTTGTAACAGGGTTCTCCTTAACATCAAGTGAAAGGTTTGTAACATCATCAATAATACCAATTGTAAATCTTGGCTTGTCTGTGTTGTTGTATACAGCGATAATCTGTCCAGGAGTAGTATCCTTAGATCCTAATCCGTAACGTCCGCTTGTGATTGTAACCTGGTCGAACTTAGAACCCTTAAGAGCTGCAACTACATCTAAGTATAATGGCTCACCAAGAGATCCTGGCTCTTTTGTTCTGTCTAATACAGCAATTGACTTAACTGTATCTGGGATAGCATCGATAAGGGCTTCCTTAACGAATGGTCTGTAAAGACGAACCTTAACAACACCAACCTTCTCTCCACGAGCCATTAAGAAATCAATTGTCTCGTCGATTGTCTCACATACAGAACCCATAGCGATGATGATCTTCTCAGCATCTGGAGCTCCGTAGTAGTTAAATAATTTATAATCAGTTCCGATCTTCTCGTTTACTTTGTTCATGTACTCTGTAACGATAGCTGGAAGCTCATCATATGCAGTATTACATGACTCTCTTGACTGGAAGAAGAGGTCTGGGTTCTGAGCTGAACCTAACTCAACTGGGTGATTTGGATTTAATGCGTTCTTACGGAAAGCATCAATTGCGTCCATATCTACCATATCCTTGAGATCCTCGTAATCCCATGTCTCAATCTTCTGAATCTCATGTGATGTACGGAATCCATCGAAGAAGTTGATGAATGGAAGACGTCCCTTGATAGCTGCCATATGAGCAACTGGAGTAAGATCCATTACTTCCTGTACTGAAGACTCACAAAGCATTGCAACACCAGTCTGACGACAAGCATATACATCTGAATGATCTCCGAAAATATTTAATGCATGTGTAGCTACACAACGTGCAGATACATTGAACACACCTGGAAGTCTCTCACCAGCAATCTTGTAAAGGTTAGGGATCATAAGTAAAAGTCCCTGAGATGCTGTGTAAGTTGTTGTTAAAGCTCCTGCTGTTAATGAACCATGTACTGTACCCGCAGCACCAGCCTCAGACTGCATTTCAGTAACCTGAACAGTCTGTCCGAAAATGTTCTTTCTACCAGCGGTAGCCCACTCATCTGTAGCCTCTGCCATTACAGATGAAGGTGTGATAGGATAGATAGCTGCAACATCAGTGAATGCATATGAAGCATGAGCTGCTGCATGGTTTCCATCCATTGTTAACATTGAACGTTTCATGATAATTCCTCCTAATGTAATCTTTAAAAGTTCAAATAAACAGACATCTATTCGCAATGTCTCTTAATTATTACTATAGGATGTCAAATATCAAAAATCAAGTTTTTTTGTTAGTACATAATCATAAATACAGCTTTTCGAATTTTACAGTGGAGATTGGTTCGCTGCACAAGTATCCCTGACCATATTTGAAACCACAGTCTACCAGAGTCGCACACTGTTCCTCAGTCTCTATTCCCTCAAAGATAATCTCCTTCTCTGCAACAGATACTATATCCCCCATGGCTTTAAGCATAGCGACATTCTGCTGGTTGAATTCCTTGTCCAAAAAGCTCTTGTCCACCTTTACCACATCAGCAGGCAGGTCTGTCAGGACAAATAGTGACGAGTATCCGGTTCCGAAATCATCAATTGATACCCTGAAGCCCTTGTCACGAAGCTTGGTCAGGCAGCTCAAAAGCCTTTCGTGGTTTCTGGCAATAACGCCCTCTGTGATTTCGATTTCTATATATTTCGGCTCAATCAGGTACTTATTTGTAATAACCGAAATTCTGTTCAGAAAATCACTGCCGTCTCCATCAAAATGCCTGCCTGAAAAATTCACAGATATGACAATCTGCCTCTTATGCTGCTGACGCCACTTGGTCATAAGCTTTAAGACTTCTTCATATATATAGAAATCAAGCTCTGTGATATATCCTATTCTTTCAAGCACATCTATATAGCCATTTGGATAGTAAACATTGCCATCTGGCTTTCTCCATCTGGACAAAGCCTCTGCTCCGTATACCTCACGGGTGGTCAGGTCAAACTTAGGCTGTAAAAAGACCTCAAAATCAGACCTGTACAAGGCCTCATAAAACTCTGCTATTACCTGCTGCTCCTCAACTCTTCTCTCCCTGAGTTTGTCGTCAAACACAGCAAGTTCCACCTTCACAGACCTCTTGGATGCCTTCCATGCCAGATTGGCATTTTCTATGGCAGTCTCCACCTCTACCTTATCAGACTCTACAAAATAAATTCCTGCTGAAATCGACAGTCCACTGCTCGGATACTGGTGATTCTGCATATTGGCAAACTTCTTCTGTTGCACGATTATGCTCTTTTGAAGTTCTTCCCTGCTGTTTCCTATTGCAAGCATAAGGAAAAAATCAGAGTAAAGCCTGCTCGCCATAACATAGTAATCCTGCTCTGTAATGTCCTGTGCCAGGAATTTAAGCACCTGGTCTCCTACCTGATGTCCATAGTTTTCATTTATATATCCAAAATTGTTGATGTCAAAATAACACAATGCCTTAACCTTATCCTTTGGCAGTTCTGAAATCATGTTTGTATACATGGATTTGAAGGCTTCCAGTGTGTCAAGACCTGTGAGCTGATCCCTGTTCTGGATTTTCTTAATCTCTGTATCACTTTCCTCAAGCCTTGACCTTAAGGTAACATAAAGTGATACAGTTCTTGACAGCTCACTTAAAATATTAAGCTCTGACTGCCGCCACTCCTTGCCATTTCCAAATCTGAAGAAAAACAACAGTCCTGCTTTATTGGATGCAAATTCGTACTTGCAGGCAGCAACTGAAGTATTGTCCACAAGATAACGCGGAATAGAGCTGCCCTGCTTTTCAGCAGACTTTATCCAGCTGTCAATAGGCGGCTTATCCAGAACCACTGCCTTGTTGTAGTCTGGTATCAGGCTTTCAACACCATTCTTTTCTATCAATATTCTGTCATAAAAGCTCACAAGCTCACTATAATAGTTCGTAAGCACAGAAAACCTCTCATTACCCGAATCCTCGCACAGAGCAATCAAATCCAGTTTGTACTCCTTTACTATCTTTTGCAGAAGCAGATTAAGAGACGCATCTATATTTCTGGCATGAGTCAGCAGATTAATAGCAGACACGATAAAGTCCCTGTCCTCATCCTTCAGGTCCTCACGCTCCTCATTCTGCTTTTCTCTCTTTCTAATTGGCTCAAGGTTCTCACCTCTGGCAAGCCTGAATCCATTTTTACCAGACCTCTTGGTGCTGTACATAGCCCTGTCTGCACTGTCAAAGAGCTCCTTGTAGCTGTTTCCATCCACCCCCGACACAGAGAGTCCGATACTGGTGGTTATCTTTCGGATGACATCTCCACCGGTGTATTCCTTGGCCAGTGAGCGGCAGAGATTTTTAGCCTTAAGCTCAGCCTTTTCCACCGGCACATTTCTCATGAAAACCAGAAACTCATCACCACCGACTCTGCCCACGATATCCTGACTTCTGAACTGCCTGCTCAAAATTGAAGCAATATCAGATATTACAGTATCCCCAAATGTATGGCCAAAAGTGTCATTTATACCCTTAAAATTATCAATATCAATAAGGAAAAGCACATTAGGCCTGTCTCCCGGATATTTGAGTGCCTCAGCAATCTGCTTCTCTACTTCCTTTTTATTAAGAAGCTTTGTGAGTGGGTCTCTCTTTACCTCCTCTTCCAGCAGGACATCCTTCTCTACGTTGTAGCTTCTGCCTATGATTCTGATAATCTTGCCTTCATTACCCCTGACGCTCTTATAGTGGGTTCTGTACCATATGTATTTTGGCACCATATTATCCCGGGCAACATTATACCTCATATCTATTGTGCCGGACATCTCCTTGCCCGCTGCAACCTTCATAGCTGTTGTGAAACGCTCCTGATCCAGAGGGTGGATTTCCTTTACCCCATCTTTAAAAGGATAATAGGTGTCTTCAGCATCCTTAACTCCTCTCGCCTCCATAAGACGCTTTGAGCGTAAAAGCTTCCACTCTGCCACGTCCAGATCAAACGGAATCTCTTCAGACACTTCCTGCATCATCCTATAGCGGTTTCTGAAAAGCTCCACCTGCTGTTCAAGCTGTTTTTCTTTTTGAACGTTATAATCAAAAATCAGAGCAATCCAGTTTTCATCCACATTTACACTGGCACAGGTCACTCTTGCCCATATAAGCTTTTCTCCATGGCTTATTAATTTTACATTAATCTCTTTTTCTCTGGTATTATCGCCGACCGAGCATTTGTGAAAGAATTCACAAAAAGAATTTCTACAGTCCTCTTCAAACAGCTCCAAAATGTCCTGCTGTTTCAGCTCATCAAATGTAAAGCCTGCCACATCGCAGAATTTTGCATTTGCCTTTTCAATTATCAAAGTATTGTCTAATTTGAATACAACGATTCCATATGGAACATCAAATTTTGAAATAATATCATTCCCCATTGTTCTACCACCCTAAAAAAATCTCCTAGTATTATACAATAAAACACTTGCAAATTGCAAATTATACGATAAAATATAAGACGATTGCAATTTTTGGTTATTTATTGATATAACACATAGAAAGGTAAACTTATGATCAGTGCAAATAACATCACATTACGAATCGGAAAAAAGGCTCTGTTCGAGGATGTAAACATCAAATTTACAGAGGGTAACTGTTATGGTCTTATCGGTGCAAACGGTGCTGGAAAATCTACATTTTTAAAGATTCTTTCAGGTCAGCTTGAACCAACAAATGGTGATATTGTCATAACACCAGGTCAGAGACTTTCATTTTTACAGCAGGATCACTTCAAATATGATGAGTTCACAGTCCTTGATACTGTTATTATGGGTAACAAGCGTCTCTACGACATCATGAAGGAAAAAGACGCTATCTATATGAAGGAAGACTTCACAGATGAGGATGGTATCCGTGCCAGTGAGCTTGAGGCTGAGTTCGCAGATATGGACGGCTGGAATGCAGAATCCGACGCTGCTACACTCTTAAACGGACTTGGAGTTCCAACTGAGGAGCATTACACATTGATGGCAGATCTTCCGGGTGCTGTAAAGGTCAAAGTACTTCTTGCCCAGGCACTTTTTGGAAACCCTGACATCCTGCTCCTTGATGAGCCTACCAACCACCTTGACTTAGATGCTATTTCATGGCTGGAGGAGTTCCTTATAAACTTTGAGAACACTGTAATTGTTGTATCCCATGACCGTTATTTCTTAAATAAGGTATGTACAAACATTGCAGATATGGATTATGGTAAAATCCAGCTCTACGCAGGAAACTACGATTTCTGGTATGAGTCAAGCCAGCTCCTCGTCCGTCAGATGAAGGAAGCCAACAAGAAAAAAGAAGAGAAAATCAAGGAATTACAGGATTTCATCCAGAGATTCTCTGCTAACGCTTCAAAATCGAAGCAGGCTACTTCCCGTAAGCGTGCCCTTGAAAAAATCCAGCTTGATGACATCCGTCCATCAAGCCGTAAATATCCTTACATTGATTTCCGTCCAGAGCGTGAAATCGGAAACGACGTATTGTTTGTAGAGGGTATCTCAAAAACAATCGATGGTGTGAAGGTGCTTGACAACATCACATTCACAGTTAACCATGACGACAAGATTGCCTTTGTAGGTGGAAATGAGCTTGCAAAAACAACTCTCTTTAAAATCCTTGCAGGAGAGATGGAGCCGGATGAGGGTTCTTACAAATGGGGAGTTACAACAAGCCAGTCGTATTTCCCTAAGGACAATACAGCAATCTTTGATACAGATGAGTTAATCGTAGACTGGCTCACACAATACTCTGAAATCAAGGATGCAACCTATGTGCGTGGTTTCCTTGGCAGAATGCTTTTTGCTGGTGAGGATGGTGTAAAGAAGATGCGTGTGCTTTCCGGAGGAGAAAAGGTGCGTGTACTGCTCTCCCGTATGATGATCATGGCAAGCAACGTGCTTATGTTTGATGAGCCTACTGACCACCTTGACATGGAATCAATCACAGCCTTAAATAACGGAATGATTAAGTTCCCAGGTGTTATACTTTTCGCCTGCCGAGACCATCAGGTTGTACAGACAACAGCTAATCGTATTATTGAGTTCCTTCCAAATGGTTCTATGATTGATAAGATTACTACTTATGATGAGTATCTGGAGAGTGATGAGATGGCCCGTAAGCGTCAGGTCTACTCTATGTCTGAAGAGGATGAGAACGACAACTAGCATTTAGGCAGACTGCACTTCTACCTAGCCTACGCTTCCAACCTGGAAGTAATACAGAGAACCTGCCACTGGCAGCTTCTCTTGCATACTTTGGTATACATAAAACCTGCCACCGGCAGCTTTTATTGCATACTTTGGTATGAAAAATCGGATGGTATATTTTTGTCTGAGTGACAACTATATACCATCCGATTTATTTACGTTGTGAGTTGGAAGCTGGTTTTGTAGGAAACCTCCACTTACATGAAGTTCTATATGTTTTCAATTTGCCAGTCAATCGGCTCAAGCCCATTCTGTGAAAGAAATTCATTGCACTTACTAAAATGCTTGCATCCAAAAAATCCTCTGTAGGCTGACAGTGGACTTGGATGTGGTGCCTTAAGTATCAAATGCTTTGGATTGGTGAGCATTGGTATCTTAGACTGGGCAGGCTTACCCCAGAGCATATACACTACCGGCTCATCTTTTTGGTTTACCGCCTGTATTATGGCATCCGTGAAATTCTCCCAGCCTCTTCCCTGATGGGAATTTGGCTCATGGGCTCTAACTGTGAGAACTGTATTTAACATCAACACACCCTGGTCAGCCCATTTTTTAAGGTAACCATTATTTGGTATGTAACAGCCCAAATCCTCCTGCAGCTCCTTATAGATATTCTGCAAGGATGGTGGTATATCCTTCTGGTCTGGCAGAACTGAAAAGCTCAGTCCATGTGCCTGATGCTCATTGTGGTATGGATCCTGTCCCAGTATGAGTACCTTTACATCCTTAAGTGGTGTTAAGTGTAAGGCATTGAATATATCGTCCGCTGGCGGATAAACCACTTTTGTGCTGTATTCTTCTTTTACAAATCTGTATAAGTCTCTGTAGTATGGCTTGTTGAACTCATCCTTTAACGCCAGACTCCAGTCATTTGTAAGCATTGACATATTTCATGTACTTCCTGTTTCTATTTGACTTTTTAGCTTTTTATATCATTTGCTAGTTTACAATTTCTTTATCTATATCTGTATAATTATCTTCTCACAGATACGCCTCTGTCTGCCAGATAATCCTTTAAATCCATTATCTCAAGCTCCTTGTAATGGAATAACGACGCAGCCAATGCCGCATCTGCATGTCCCTCAACCAGAGCATCATAGAAATGCTCCTTTGTGCCGGCTCCTCCTGACGCAATCACCGGTACTGAGACATTGTCTGCAATTAATCTGGTCAGCTGGATATCATAGCCTGCCTTGGTGCCATCGCAGTCCATGCTTGTGAGGAGAATTTCTCCTGCTCCAAGCTGGTCAGCCTTTATCGCCCACTCTATAGCATCCAGACCTGTATCTATTCTGCCGCCATTCTTGTATACGTTCCAGCCACTGCCATCTGCCCTTCGTCTGGCATCAATTGCTACAACCACGCACTGGCTGCCGAATTTATCCGCCGCATCACTTATAAGACGGGGTGTATTAATGGCAGATGAATTAATCGAAATCTTGTCTGCTCCCTCTCTGAGCAGGGCCTTAAAATCATCTACTGTACGGATTCCTCCACCTACTGTAAACGGTATAAAGACTTTCTCTGCTACTTTGCGCACCATATCCACAACAGTGCCCCTGTTATCGCTCGACGCTGTGATATCAAGAAATACCACTTCATCCGCTCCTGCCTTGTCATAGGCGGCTGCGATTTCAACCGGATCTCCTGCATCCCTTAGATTCACAAAGTTAACACCCTTTACAACTCTTCCATTATTAACATCAAGACAGGGAATAATTCTTTTTGTAAACATTATCTCTTACCTCCCTGAATTGCTGCAAAGTTTTTAAGTATCTGAAGTCCCACTGTACTACTCTTCTCTGGGTGGAACTGACAGGCAAAGATGTTATCCTTTTCCACAGAAGCATGGATTGTAGTGCTGTAATCTGTGACCGCCTTTACTATACCCTCGTCCTTTGCCTTAAGATAATAGGAATGGACGAAATATACATATGGATTCTGTGACATCCCCTTGAAAAGCCTTCCGTCATTAATAAGTTCCAGTGAGTTCCAGCCGATATGAGGTATCTTGAGTCCTTTCTTGTCAGGAATTCTAAGTATATCCCCCTCCAGGATATGAAGCCCCTCCACGCCTGAGCTTTCATCACTTCCATCAAATAATAGCTGTAATCCAAGGCATATGCCAAGAAACGGAATACCTGCATGACAGACCTCATGGATTACCTTGTCAAGCTCATACTTTTTGAGCTGTCCCATGGCATCTCCAAAGGCTCCCACTCCTGGTAAAATCACTCTGTCTGCACTAAGTATCTCCTGCCTGTCCCGAGTAATCATGCACTGCTCTCCCAGTGAAATCAGTGCCTTCTCAACACTCTTTAAATTTCCTGCATTGTAATCGATTATTGCTATCATAACATCCTACTCCAAGCCAAGTTCATGTAATTTCTGGTATAACGCTGTTGTATACTTTGTCCTGTTTCCGGAATTGTATATCTCTAAAGCTTCATCAAATGACATGTTGTATTCACTGGACAAAGCCTGCTCTATGCAATCACGGAGTGCATCCAGCTCCTTAACACAGTCATACTCCTCTGCCGCCTCTGCATTGAGCTCATATCTGCCAGCCGCACAGACAAGGGCATCAAGTGCCACCTTTTCTGAGCCATACTCATGGAATACCCCATATGAATCATACTTTGACGACACTGATGAAAGCACCTTAAGCTTGTTGTAGAGGGCTGTGTCCTCTTCATTAAGCTTTAAGCCATCCAGATAGTTATATGCCTCTGCATACTTGTGTATATCATCCGAATCCGGTGTGCCCGATGCTGCAGCAGCCATGGCTATATTATAGTATCTGTCAGCTGTGGATATACTGTTGCCCTTTGCAAGGAGATCTGTGCCCAGCAGTACAAGCACTGTCATGCTGATAACCAGCACAAAAATCATGATAACCGGTGCCTTTGGCAATGGAGGAGTATTATCCACCTCTTTTGGCGGCTTCTCCTTCTTAGGCTTTGGCTCCTTTACCTTCTTAGGCTTCTTTTCCTTCTTAGGCTTTTCCTTTTTCTCTTTCTTCTTTTTCTTCTTATCCTTTTCCTCTTTCTCGTCTGCCTCAAGTTCAGCTAAAATCTGGGCATTCTCACTGGACAGGGTTCCTGCGGAATTGTCATCCGGAATAATCAAATCAACTGCTTCCTCTTCCTCGTCATCACCAAAGAGTATACGTCTGAGCTTTTCAATGAAGCTCTCCTTATTTCCGTCTGCTTTCTTTCCCTTTTTGGATTTCTTTCCCTTTTTGCCTTTGGCATCCTCGGAACCATCATCCATTCCTAAGGCTTCATTTACAGTGTCCTCTACGGACTTTTCCTGATTTCCCATTTCCTTTTCTGCGAACTCATCAAAGACATTGTTTTCATCCTCTCCCAGTGCCTTTTTATCGCTGGACAGCATATCTCCTATATCAGAAAGCTCAGAGTCTCCACCCAGGATATCCAGCAGATCCTCATCCATTGAACCTGACAAATCCGGTTCACCGCCATCCTCTGGAATAGTCGAATCAAACTCTGACACTGCACTGGACAGCTCATCAAAGTCCTTCTCCTCCTCTGACTTCTCAGGCTGTGGTTTTTCCTTTGCTTCTGCTTTGCCCATGGCTTCCGCCTCGTCATGCTTATCCAGTATATCCTCCAATGGCACCACATCCTCCATATCATCTGGCAGATGCATGATTGGCTCCTTGACAGATTTAGACGCTGGCTTATCATCATCAAAATCCAACTCATTGATAAATTCAGAGTATTTTTCCGACTCAAGCTCACTCTCGAACTGGCGCAGGAAATCATTTGATGCGTCATTATCTGTGTCGTCTAATATCGTATCAAGCTCTGATTTTGTCTCTATATTTTTTAATAAATTATCAAGATAATCTTCTGAAATCTTATTATCTCCCATTATATCTCTCCATAACCATACAGAAAAGCAGCCATCGGCAGCTTTTCCAGCATACTAAAGCACATTAAGGGATGCAGCATTTTGCCACATCCCTTAGACTTTTACTTACTATCTGGTAACAAGTTTATCAATTGCTTCAACGAGCTGTCCAATTTCTGGTTTTGTGAGCTGTGCATCCGCTCCTAACCGCTCGCCCTTTCTGCGCATTTCCTCGTTTACGAGTGATGAAAAAATAACAAGAGGTATGTGTTTAATTACGTCGTCGCTCTTTGCAAGTTTTGTAAGTCTGTGTCCATCCATCTGCGGCATCTCAATATCAGTAATGATACACTGAACATTTTCCTCTACTGTACCAGCCTTTTTGAACTCACACAGCTTGTCCCATGCTTCCTGCCCATTTGTTGTAACAATAGTTCTGGTATATCCTGACTTATGTAAGCAGTCTGTAATAAGCTTGCTAAGAAGTGGTGAATCCTCAGCGATAAGAATATTGTAGGCGCCTCTGTCCACGTTCTCCTCCATGTTATCAACGTCTGAAACCTTAAGACCTGTCTCAGGACTGATTCCAGCTACGATTGACTCGAAATCAAGGATTACAACCAGCTTGTTGTCCATCTTGATAACGCCTGTTGCTGTTGCTCCATCCTTGCCGTTTAAGGTTGAATCCGGCTTAATAATAGCATCCCAGGAAACTCTATGTATACCAATTACTTCATCAACGTGGAACGCTACATCCAGCTTGTTAAAGTTAGTAATAATAAACAGTCCCTTTTCGCCTGTGTCTGGCAGTCCAAGACATTTTTTTAAGTTTACCACTGTAATCATTGTATCACGTGGCATGAAAATTCCCTCTACACTAGGGTGTGTGTGCGGAACAGGCGTAACCGGCATGTACTGTAATATCTCACGAATTTTCGCTACATTGATTCCGTAGTGATTATCACCTAAGGTGAACTCCAGCACCTCCAGCTCATTTGTTCCTGACTCTAAAAGAATATTGGTATCCATATAATTCCTCCCCGAACTATAATTATTAATTAAATTATATCATAATGTATATATTTTTGTTTATTTTTTTGCTAATTCTGTAAGTTTACAGAATATACGCCATCCTGCTTGTCAATATACAATTGAGGATTTACTGAACTCTCATCCGTAGTATCCTTTACAGAAAACAGAAGCACTACATCTACGCTGTCTCCCGGTTCGATTGTGCCCTCGTAGGTTGCCAGGCTGTAGGTTAAAAAATTATCCTCAGCAGCTATCTTGTCCCCGCCTTCAACCTGAACCGAAAACTCAGGAGCTTCTGAAAATAAATCCAAATCACTGGCTCCTTCACCGCTGTTGGTAATAGCAAAATTCATAATCAGATATGTATATCCACTCTTTGCTTCCAACGCATAGTAGTCCCCCTCCTTGTACGAAGGTGATATTGAAAATCCATTATATGTGACATCTACACCATCTGGAAGGTCTAACGCCTGCGCAAGCGATATCGCCTGTACGCTCTGCCCAGAACTGTTATCAGCCTCTGTATCCGAAACTTCCTCCGCATCTGCGGTCTCAGTATCCTCTTCCTGAATTTCTGGCACAACTGCATTCATGCCATCCTTCTGAAAGGTATTGTATTTAGATATCACATAGGCAGAATAGTTTGCAATTATTGCTTCCTCCCCCTCTGTCAGCTCATACAGCTGGGTTCCACAGCCTGTAAAAGACATGGCAGCTGCAAACAAGGCAGCAAATGTCAAAAAACGTTTCTTCTTCATTTCTTTCCCCTATGACTTTTATCCTATTTAATTTATGGTAGCACATTTGAAATATCTTTACAATAACAAATTCATGTGTTTTAGCTATTAGTTTCCAGTTCCATCCAGAATTCCACACCATTATCATGGTTAATCACGCCGCATTGCTGGTGGAAAGAATCCATAATTGCCTTGACAATAGACAATCCTATTCCGCTGCCGCCATACTCTCTGGTTCTGGCTTTGTCAACCTTGTAGAACTTAATCCATACCTTATCCAGCTCATCCTCCGGAATCTGGTCTCCTGTATTAAAAACCTTAGTCCTGAGCACCGCATCTCTCTGTTCAAAAGAGATTTCTATTATTTTTTCGTTTTTAGCATAATGAATCGCATTGCTAAGATAGTTAGTGATAACCTCTTCGACCTCAAATTCGTCTCCCCATACATATATCGGCTCTTTCTGCTCAAACTTTATGCTTATGCCGTTTTGTTCCATAAGTAATGAGGATGATGCAATCACGCCTCTCACCAGCTCTGTCATGTCGAATCTGCTGATTTCCACCACATCATTGCCAAACTCAAGCTGATTTAAGGTCAAAAGCTTTTTAACCATGGTGTTCATCTTGTCGGACTCATCCATAATTACCTCGCAATAATAATTACGGCTCTCTTCATCCTCCATGACACCTTCCTTTAAGCCCTCGGCATATCCTGATATAAGGGCAAGAGGGGTTTTTAATTCATGAGACACATTTGAAAGAAATTCCTTTCTCATCTCGTCGATTTCTTCTTTTTTCCTGATGTCCTGCTCAAGCTCTATATTGGCAGACTTAAGCTCAGAAATAGTCTCCTCCAGAGTCTCTGACAGTGCATTCATGTGCTGTCCCAGCTCTGCAATTTCCATGCTGTCATTGCTGTGTGGGGTATACTTTGCTTCAAAATCAAGCTCTGACATCTTCTTTGATATCTCTGTTATCTCACGTATAGGTCTTGATATGGTCCTTGACACAAAGACTATTATTACAAAGCATACAAGGGCTGCGAAAATCCCCACCAGTTCCATGAATTTGTTGGTTATGTCAGCACTCTCCCTGATACTCTCTAAGGCTGAACGCATATAGATTGTACTGCCATCAGACAGCACTCCCCAGAGTATCAGATATTCCTCTCCAAGCCTTGAGTCTGCCTTCCTGGCAAGCGCATAATTGTCTGTAACCTTTATCTCCTCATAGTTGACACCATTATCACCGCCGATTAACTCCGATAACTGCATCTGCAAAAGCTGGATGTCGTTTACAGACGACCTGATAATCTCATGGTTTTTCCCGATAACAATGGTACTGATATTGCCATTTGAGCAGATTTTCTCAAAGGTAATATCAAAATCTTCATCCCTGAGATTGCCGCTTTCCGCTGCTTTATCTATGGTGTCAAAACCAGCCAGTATCTGATTCTGCTTATTGAATATGTAATATTTTTCCAGAAATGTATTGTTTATCAGCCAGCACAGTCCGATTGTTCCAACAACAACCAAAATCATGGTTATAAGAAGCTTCACTGATATGGAGAGCTTATTCTGTCTGACCTGCTTAGGCTTCCTAGCTGCATTCGAATTTGTAGCCCATGCCCCATATTGTTTTGATGTAGTCACCTTTTTCTCCCATCTTACTTCTTAATTTTTTAACATGAGTATCAATCGTTCTGGCATCACCGAAATAATCGTAATCCCAGACACTGTCAAGTATTTTTTCTCTGGACAATGCAATTCCCGCATTTTCCATAAAGTAATCCAGAAGTTCAAATTCCTTGTAGCTTAGCTCAATCTGTTTTCCATCAATTGCTACTGTATGGGCATTCTTGTCCATGGTGATTCCACCCTTCTGAATTATCTGGGCTCCATCACCGATTTTGTTGGTTCTCCTGAGCAGTGCTCCGACCCTTGCCACCAGAATCTTAGGGGAAAAAGGCTTTGATATGTATTCATCTGCTCCGATTTCAAAGCCCCCAAGCTCATCACTTTCTGAGCTCTTGGCTGTAAGCATTATAATAGGTACCCTTGAAGTCTCCCTGATTTCCTTACAGACATCCCAGCCATTTATCTTTGGCATCATAACATCGAGAATCAGGAGGGCTATGTCCTTTTCCTTATAAAAAATGTCAAGTGCTTCCTCACCATCACCGGCTTCCAGTACCTCATAATTTTCCCTTATAAGAAAGTCTTTTACAAGTTTTCTCATTCTGCTCTCGTCATCGACTACAAGTATTTTAATCTTCTCCATCTGATTCTTCCGCTCCTTCGTCAATTCCAAGCTCAGCTTCCTTCTGCTGTATAGCTGCTTCCCTGTCGTTTAACTGTGATTCCCATGACTCATACTTGTCAACCAGGGCATTCTCATAGTTTATAATATTTACATTATTATCCGACATATAGTTAATCAGAAACATACCTGCTATTATCACACAAAGAACGGCATTAATCCACAAAGAGACAGTATACTTTTTGTTCCTGACCGGCTTCTTAGGAGTATCGTTTTTGTACCAGGCCGCACACAGATTTCCCGGAATAGGTCTTATAAACTCTCCATCTATATCTGTTGACATGATCAGGAACTCCTGCAGTTCCACCAGAAATGCCATACCCACAGGGGTTGAAAGCATCTCGTCCTGAATAAGCTTATTGTACAGCTTCAGTACAACCTCCGGGTCATCCATTTTCGTATTCTCTTTAATATACTTTATTCCATCCGCTTCTTTTTGCGCTCTCGCTGCTTGCTTCTCTGATTCAAAATAAAATCCTTCAACAGTTTCCATGTCTACCTCGAAGTTCTCTGATTAATCATGCTTGCCAAATATCCTGCACCAAATCCGTTATCTATATTGACCACAGATACTCCACTGGCGCAGGAATTGAGCATCGAAAGCAGTGCTGCCAGTCCTCCGAATGCTGCGCCATATCCTACACTTGTCGGAACTGCTATAACCGGGCAATCCACTATGCCTCCGATAACCGAAGCAAGCGCGCCTTCCATGCCGGCTATGGCAATCACAACATTTGCATCTATAAGATACTGCGAATTTGCGAACAATCTGTG
>URLU01000018.1 GCA_900548765.1 uncultured Lachnobacterium sp. | reverse complement strand
GTGCATGTAGAAATACTTCAAACATCAAGAATCGTCAGCCAATCGGCAGGATGTATGTAAAGGCACCTACAGCCCTTGACAAGTATTTTGTTGACATTATTGCTGAGGAGCTTAATGTAAAAGAGGTTCATTTTACAGATGATGTATCAGCTTATACATCATACCAGTTCAAGCCACAGCTTCGTACTGTAGGACCAAAGTATGGTAAGTACTTAAAGCAGATTCAGGCTGCACTTGCAGAGCTTGATGGAAACAAGGCTATGGCAGAACTTAAAGAGACTGGTTCTCTCAAGCTTGACAGTGTAAATGACGAAGTTGTATTATTAGAAGAGGATTTACTTATCACAATGACTCAGATGGATGGCTACGTTACAGAGAATGACAATGCGGTAACAGTAGTGCTTGATACAAACCTTACACCAGAGCTTATTGAGGAAGGTTTCGAGAGAGAAATCATAAGCAAAATCCAGACTATGCGTAAAGAGGCAGGATTTGAGGTGATGGACCACATCGCAGTCACATTTGAGGCTGATGATAAGGTGGCTTCAATTTTCGCTAAATACAGTGAGTCTATTAAGTCAGAGGTAATGGCAGATTCAATTGCTGCAGGACCATTGGCAGGATATGAGAAGGACTGGAACATTAATGGTGAAGAAGTTAAGCTTGCAGTTGAAAAATTATAGTATTTGATAAGGAGAGGGAGCATGCCAAGAGGGGCATGTCTCCCTTTTTTGCCTAACAAAGGGACTTTTAACTTGTAACAGGAGGTAGAAATGAAGAACAAGGCATTTAATAAGAAAAACTTCATTAAGACAGTAACTGAAAATGTTGAGAGGCTTTATAGAAAGTCTCTGGATGAAGCATCACAGCAGGAGATATATCAGGCTGTTTCACAGGCTGTAAAGGATGTTATCATGAGTAACTGGCTCGACACCCAGAAGGCAATGGACGAGCAGGAGCCAAAGATTGTTTACTATATGTCAATGGAATTTTTGATGGGACGTGCACTGGGCAATAACCTGATTAACCTGTGCGCTTACAAGGAGGTCAAGGAAGCCCTTGAGGAAATTGGACTGGACTTAAATGTCATTGAGGATCAGGAACCAGACCCGGCTCTTGGAAATGGTGGACTGGGAAGACTTGCAGCCTGTTTTATGGAGTCACTTACCACACTTGGATATGCAGCATATGGCTGTGGCATCAGATACAGATATGGTATGTTCAAGCAGCAGATTATCGATGGCTTCCAGATAGAGGTGCCTGATAACTGGTTAAAGGATGGCTACCCATTTGAGCTCAGACGTCCTGAATACTGCTATGAGATTAAGTTTGGCGGTAATGTTGAGGAGTCTATGGACGAGAAAGGCTGCCTCAGGTTCAAGCATGTAAACTATCAGTCAGTCATGGCTATACCATATGATATGCCAATCGTTGGATATGATAATGGCGTGGTAAACACACTTATGATTTGGGATGCCCAGCCAAAGAATGGTTTTTCTCTTGAGTCCTTTGACCAGGGAGATTATGACAAGGCGGTAGAGCAGGAAAATCTTGCAAGAAATCTGGTAGAGGTATTATATCCAAACGATAACCATGTAAAGGGCAAGGAGCTCAGACTGAAGCAGCAGTATTTCTTTGTATCAGCCAGCTTACAGCGTGCTATTGACAGATTTAAGAAGCATAACAGCTCACTTAAGGATTTGCCGGACAAGGTTACATTCCAGATGAATGATACTCACCCAACTGTGGCAGTTGCAGAGCTCATGCGTATACTGATGGATGATGAGGGCTTATCATGGGATGAGGCATGGGATATTACTACCCGCTGTGTTGCATACACAAACCACACAATCATGGCAGAGGCACTTGAGAAGTGGCCAATAGACATTTTCCAGAGACTGCTTCCTCGTGTATACCAGATTGTAGATGAGATCAACAGAAGATTTGTAATGCAGATTCAGGAGAGATACCCGGGCGATGGCAACAAAATCAGAAACATGGCAATCCTGTATGATGGTCAGGTAAAGATGGCAAACATGGCAATCGTTGCCGGCTACTCGGTAAATGGTGTTGCAAGACTTCATACAGAGATACTTAAAAATCAGGAGCTTAAGGACTTTTATGAGCTTTTCCCTGAAAAATTCAATAATAAGACAAACGGAATTACCCAGCGTAGATTTCTGGCTCATGGCAATCCTCTGCTGGCAGACTGGTGTACAAAGCATGTGGGCAGGGAATGGATAACAAATCTGCCTAAGCTTGAAAAACTGGCAGATTTGGCTGATGACAAGACTGCCCAGAAAGAGTTTATGAAGATTAAGCACCAGAATAAGGTACGTCTGGCAAAATACATCAAGGAGCACAACGGAATTGATGTGGACCCGGATTCAATCTTTGATGTGCAGGTAAAGCGTCTCCACGAGTACAAGAGACAGCTTATGAATATCATGCACGTTATGTACCTCTACAACCAGCTCAAGGATAATCCGGATATGGATTTCTATCCAAGAACATTTATTTTTGGAGCAAAGGCGGCAGCGGGCTACAGAAATGCAAAGAGAACAATAAAGCTCATAAACAGCGTGGCAGATGTAATTAATAATGACGCATCAATCGGCGGCAGGATTAAGGTTGTGTTTATTGAGGACTACAAGGTATCGAATGCTGAATTGATATTTGCAGCAGCAGATGTCAGCGAGCAGATTTCTACAGCAAGCAAAGAAGCATCTGGTACTGGAAACATGAAGTTCATGTTAAATGGTGCAATCACAATCGGCACAATGGATGGAGCCAATGTAGAGATGTACGAGGAGGTTGGTGCTGAAAACATGTTTATTTTCGGCATGAGCTCTGACGAGGTCATTGAGCATGAGCACAGACATGATTATAACCCAATGGACATTTACAATAATGATGCTGATATAAAGAGAGTTGTAAACCAGATGGTAGATGGCACCTACGCACCAAATGACCATGAATTATTCAGGGATTTGTACAATTCACTGCTTAACTCACAGGGGGGACAGGTGGCAGACAGGTACTTTATCCTTGCAGATTTCCGCTCATATGTGGAGGCACAGCGCAAAATTACTGAATTTTATAAGGATAAAGAGGCATGGGCAAAGAGCGCAATCTTAAACGTGGCCCATGTGGGTAAGTTCTCATCTGACAGAACTATTCAGGAGTATGTGGATGACATTTGGCATCTGGATAAAATAAATATGAGTGCTATGACAAAATGAAACTTAGGAGTTAGAAGAAAGTGGAAAATACGGTTTCTAGAAATGGTATCTCAGGATACACATTAAAAATGATAGCTGTTGTCACCATGTTGATTGACCATGTGGGAGCAACAATAGTGGAGAGATACCTGCTGACCAATGGAATGCTCTATGGAGCACCACTTGTTATATATTATGTTATGCGTGGCATAGGCAGGATGGCTTTTCCTATATACTGCTATTTTATTGTGCAGGGCTTTACTTACACCAGGAGCAGGGCGAAATATGCCCTGAGGCTGTTTGTGTTTGCCCTTGCGTCTGAGCTGCCATTTGATATGGCACTTTGGAACAGCACATGGGACATGAATCATAACAACGTGTTCTGGACTCTGTTGTTGGGACTGCTCACTATATGGGCACTGGATGTCTTTGGAAACAAGCTTGTCTTCTTGGACAAGTCAAAATCATCCTTCAGATGGTTTGCAGTGACCCTGTTCAGGTGTATTGTTATGACCTCCATAGTGCTTGCCAGCATGTTCATCGCCCAGTACATAATCAATTCGGATTATGGAGCAAGCGGTGTGGCAACGATTGTGGCTATGTATTTATTGAAAAATTACAAGCTGACAGGTTATGGTGTAGCGGTTGTTATATTAGGACTTCTGACATCACCTCTGGAGTGGCTGGCACTCCTTATGCTTATTCCGCTTAAGTTTTATAATGGAACCAGAGGAAAACAGCCGAAGTATTTCTTTTACCTGTTCTATCCGGTACATTTGCTGGTATTGTGGCTCATATGCCATATGATGGGGCTTGGTATATAGAGAACCTGTAAAAAATATAAAATATGCATACTTTGGTATGTAGAGAGGTATGTAGAGGGGATGCCAGACGGAGATAAAATTGTTGAAATGCAACAAGCCAGAGCGTGCTTTCTCTGGCTTGTAATTTATTTATCTAAAAACTCGGTTAATTTATCTTTGAGATTGTCATAATCAGCAAGCCCCAGATCATAAAGCTGCTCCTCAATCTCTTTATTCTTGGCATAAGTGCTCATCTTAGGAGGATTGCTAGGGGCGAATATAAAAGCAGTGCCTTCTTTTTCGCACTCATGCATAAGCGCAGAACAGCGTCTGTACATCAAATGCCTGTTGTCCAGAGCCTTCACCATATTTGGATATTTGGCCTTTAATTTATTCTTGTATACAAGACGGGCACCCTCAGGATTTTTGATAAAATCATAAGGCTTGCTGGTGATTACAACCACCTTGTCGCAGCCCTTTTCAAAAGCTCTTTTCACTGGAATGGCATCAGATACGCCACCATCAAAATAGAAGCGGTTATCAATGCGGACAGGCTTACACATGACAGGAAGGGCACTGGAAGCCATGATTATGGAATAATCGTCCTGCGCCAGCTGATCCTTGCCAAAATAGACAGGCCTGCCGGTCCAGGCATCTGTAGCAACTACTTCAAACTCAGCAGGGTTTGCCATTATCGCATCATAATCTAAAGGGTCTCTGCCGTCAGCGTTTGACAGGGTGCCATAGATGTACTGGAGACCAAACAACTGACCATTTTCTATATAATTCTTCATGCCCAGATATTCAGGGTCATCCAGATATTCAGTATAAAATCGCTTATTCCTGCCACGCTGCTTAGCAAGAAAGCTCGCTGCGTTTGCAGAGCCGGCCGAAACACCGATTATATAGTTAAATTCAATATTATCATCAAGGAAGCGGTCAAGAATACCGGCACCATAGGCACATTTCATGCCGCCACCCTCTACTACCAGACCAATTTTTGCCATTGCTTTACCTCCATAATATATTATGTAATGTGATTTTATGCTAAAGTATGCAAGAAAAGCTGCCGGTGGCAGGTTCTCTGTATGTTTTTGTCTTAGATATGTTACCCCTTGTGAAGGGGATTTGCAAGGGGCATAATATTGGAAAATTGACATCTAATTGCATTACAGTATAATAATTACTACAAGATAGTAGATGTGAGGAGAAGATTACCATTGATAATGTCGATAGATGATGTGATTGCAAAAGTGACAGATATCTGTAAGCAATGTGGAGTAACAAAATTAGTTTTGATTGGCTCTTTCGCTACTGGTACGGCAACACCTACGAGTGATATAGATTTTGTTGTATATGATTGTGAAAATTTGAACGAATTGGAACTGAAACTTGAAAAAATTGAAACATTGAGAAAGATAGACATTTTTGATTATAATTCTATACATAATGAATATTTGCTGGAGGATATAAAGAAGTATGGGAAACAAATTTATTAATCGTTATTATTCCTTTTGTAAAAGTCTAAATAATCTGAAAAAAAGTACAGTGGCGAATCCAAATGCAGATTTTGTTTTAGAGGGAACGGTTCAAAATTATAATCTTACATTTGATTTGTCGTGGAAGGTTATGAAAGACATTTTGGTAAAACAATTGGGAGTTTTAGATTTTGCTCTTGGGTCACCGAGAGAAAATTTGCAAGCCGCATTTGCTAATGGATTGATATATGATGATATTTGGCTGCAAATGTTAAAAACAAGAAATCAGCTTGCACATGATTACGATGGAAGTTTGGCAGAAGCGTCTTTTAATCAAATTATAGGTGATTACTATGATGCATTTTGCAAATTCAAAGCTGCAGCAGAAAAATATTATACAGGAGATTCACAGAAGCTGGATAGTTTTTCTTGAGGTTTTAATTTGGCTGCCTAGGCGTACATTACTAGAATTTTATAAAGAAAATGATTAATTAAGGATAGCGCGTTTGAAATGGGCTATCCTTTTTGTGTTACAATGCATCCAGAAAAGCTGCCGGTGGCAGGTTCGGTTGGTGTGCCTTGGGGCGAATGTTGCTAATGGATGAAATTATTTCTATGCTCAAGATTTGTGAATCCCTATATTTTGTGTTAAAATACATATTAATTATTTGTGAATCCAAAATAATTTTTTGTACAATGTTAGATTAAACTAACTCATATGTAAAATTATTGAAACACCAGGACACAAAAGGTGCATCATATCCCTTTCACCCCCCCAAGCACCTTTTGAGTTCACACTTTTAAATTTATAAGCAAAAAGGAGTCCCCAAATGTCATTCTGCCACCTGCACACCCACACCGAATACAGCCTGCTGGACGGTTCCAACAAAATAAAGAATTATGTTGCCAGAGTAAAAGAGCTTGGCATGAACAGCGCAGCAATCACAGACCATGGAAACATGTACGGAGTAGTGGAGTTCTACAAGGAGGCAAAGGCGAACAACATAAATCCCATCATAGGCTGCGAGGTCTATGTGGCACCCAATTCCAGATTTGACAGAGAGCTAAGCCATGGCGATGACAGATATTACCACCTGATTTTGCTTGCAGAAAACAACAAGGGTTATGCCAATCTCATGAAGATTGTGTCAATCGGATTTACAGAGGGATATTATTACAGACCCCGTGTGGACTTTGAAACATTGGAAAAATACCATGAGGGGCTTATCTGCCTGTCTGCCTGTCTGGCAGGAGAAATCCCAAGATTTATAGTCAGAGGCTTCTATGAGGAAGCCAAGGGCATTGCAAAAAAATATCAGGACTGCTTTGGAAAGGATAATTTTTTCCTCGAACTGCAGGATCATGGTATTTCAGACCAGAAGCTTGTAAACCAGCAGCTTCTCAGGATGAGCGATGAGCTGGGAATTCCTCTGGTTTGTACCAATGACGTGCACTACACCTATGACACTGATGTGGAGGCACATGATGTGCTTCTCTGCATCCAGACTGGCAAGAAGGTGACGGATGAGGACAGAATGCGCTATGAGGGCGGGCAGTTCTACGTAAAGAGCGAGGAAGAGATGCGTGCCCTTTTCCCATATGCCCTGCAGGCGGTTGAGAACACCCAGAAGATTGCGGACAGGTGTCAGGTCACACTGGAGTTTGGAAATTACAAGATTCCCAAATATGATGTGCCGGAGGGCTTCGACAGTGCCTGGGACTTTTTAAATGACCTTTGCGAGAAGGGCTTTGACGAAAAATATAGAAATGTAGCAGAGTATTCCACTGACCCGGATATAGCGGGCAAGCCCCTGTCTGATGAGGAGCTTTCAAAGCGCAGGGAGAAGCTTGATGGGATATATGAGGCTATGCAGTATGAGCTTGGAATAATCCAGAAGATGGGCTTTGTGGAGTACATCCTTATTGTCTGGGATTATATCAACTGGTGCAGGACTCATGACTGCTGGGTAGGACCGGGACGAGGCTCTGCGGCTGGAAGCCGTGTGTGCTACTGTACAGGAATTACCAATATCGACCCGGTTAAGTACAACCTCCTCTTTGAGCGTTTCCTTAATCCGGAGCGAGTGTCAATGCCTGATATTGACGTGGATTTTGAGTATGCGGAGAGGTATCGTGCCATTGAGTATGTACAGAGAAAATACGGTGCAGATTCTGTCACACAGATTGTAACCTTTGGAACCATGGCGGCAAGAGGTGTAATCAAGGCTGTTGGAAAAGCTCTGGATTTCCCATATGCTGAGACTGACCGGCTGGCAAAGATGGTGCCAATGGAGCTTAATATCACTATAGATAAGGCACTTCAGATGAATCCGGAGTTCAGGGGCGTTTATGAATCAGACCCTAATGTCAAAGAAATGATAGACATGGCTAAAAAGCTTGAGGGTCTGCCGAACCATACATCTGTACATGCAGCCGGAGTGGTTATATATCCGGGAGTGGCAAGTGATTATGTGCCTCTTGGACGTGCAAATGATGGCAGCCCGACAGCGGAGTATAACATGGTTCAGCTTGAAGAGCTGGGACTTTTAAAGATGGACTTCCTTGGACTCAGGACTCTTACAGTGTTAAAGGATGCAGTAAAAAACATCAAGGCATCAAAGGGCATTGATGTGGACATAGACCATATAGATTTTAACGACAAGGGAACCCTCGATTTCATTGGAACAGGAAAGACAGAGGGGGTGTTCCAGCTTGAGTCGGCAGGCATGCAGAACTTCATGAAGGAGCTTAAGCCACAGAGCCTTGAGGACATCGTGGCTGGTATTTCCCTATATAGACCGGGTCCAATGGATTTTATCCCTGATTATATAAAGGGAAAAAATAACAGGGAAGCCATAAGCTATGTGACACCGGAGCTTGAGAGCATTCTGGAGCCTACCTATGGCTGTATAGTATATCAGGAGCAGGTTATGCAGATTGTGCAGAAGCTTGCAGGCTATACCATGGGACAGGCTGATAACATCAGACGAGCCATGAGCAAGAAAAAGCAGTATGTAATTGATGCAGAGCGCAAAAGCTTTGTGTATGGTGATGAGGAGCGTGGCATAAAGGGCTGTGTGGCAAATGGCATTTCGGAGGCCGCAGCAAACAGCATCTATGATTCCATGGTTGATTTTGCCAAGTATGCTTTTAATAAATCCCATGCCGCTGCATATGCTGTAATAAGTGTTCAGACTGCATGGTTAAAAAATTACTATCCAATAGAGTTTATGGCAGCCCTGATGACATCTGTTATTGACAATTCGGCAAAGGCAGCAGAGTATCTCTACAGCTGCAAGGAGATGGGGATTAAGGTTCTGCCGCCGGATGTCAATGTGGGACAGGGAGAGTTTACCGCTGAAAAGGGCAGTGTGCGCTATGGACTTTATGCAATCAAATCTCTGGGACGCCCTGTAATTGACAAGATTATCACAGAGCGCGAGGAAAATGGAGCATATAAGACTCTGTCTGATTTCATCGAGAGAACAGCAGAGCGTGATGTCAACAAGCGTGCCATAGAGAATCTGATAAAGGCGGGAGCCCTTGACAGCTTAGAGGGCACCAGAAAACAGATGACTATGGTCTACACCTCAATAGTTGACAATGTGCTGAGAGAAAAAAAGACAGGCATGTCAGGACAGATGAGCCTGTTTGATTTGGTGCCGGAGGATGAAAAGAGCAGCTATGAGATTAAATTCCCGGATGTAGGAGAGTTTGACAAAGAGGTTGCTCTGGCTTTTGAAAAGGAAGTGCTGGGAATATATTTAAGCGGACATCCTCTTGAAGAGTATATGGATAAGATGAAGAAAAATGTTACCGCCAGTGCCATTGATTTTACTTTGGATGAGGAAACAGGGGCTGTGAAGGTGCAGGATAATGCTCATGTGGTTGTGGGTGGAATGATTTCTGCAAAGACAATCAAGTTTACCAGAAATAATAAGGCTATGGCATTTATCACAATCGAGGATTTGACAGGTACAGTAGAAGTCTTTGTTTTCCCGAGGGATTACGAGAAATACCAGAGGTATATACAGGACGATGCCAAGGTCTTTGTGGTCGGACGCGCCACAGTGGATGAAGAGCAGAATGGCAAGGTAATCTGTGAGCGGATAGTTTCATTTGATGATACAGAGAGGGAGCTGTGGCTGCAATTTGCAAACAAGGCAGACTATGAGGCAAAGGCTCAGATGGTGCATGACATGATCCGCATTTCAGATGGAAATGATATGGTTTTTCTTTATCTGGCTGAGGAAAAAGCAGTGAAGCAGTTAGGAAGAAATGAGACTGTCTGCGCAGATGCCGGCTTAATTAACGAATTTAAGTCTAAATTAGGCGAAAAAAATGTAAAAGTTAGGGAAAAGACCATTGAAAAAATGCGCTGAAACATATACAATAAGACAGAGTCAAGAAAATGATAAATTTTTAACATTACACATATATGGAGGAAAGACAAATGGCAAAAGAGATTAACACAATTGCTGTTCTTACAAGTGGTGGAGATGCTCCTGGAATGAATGCTGCTATTCGTGCAGTTGTACGTCAGGCACTTTCAAAGGGAAAAACTGTCAAGGGAATCAAGAGAGGATATGCAGGACTTCTCAATGAAGAGATAATCGACATGGATGCAAAGAGTGTGTCTGATACAATTTCTCGTGGTGGTACAATTTTACAGACAGCTCGTTGTATGGAGTTTGTTACACCAGAGGGACAGAAGAAGGGTGCTGAGATTTGTAAAAAGCACGGAATTGACGCTATCGTAGTTATCGGTGGAGATGGTTCTTTCCAGGGAGCCCAGAAGCTTGCAGCACTTGGAATTAATACAATTGGTCTTCCAGGAACAATCGACCTTGACATTGCCTGTACAGATTATACAATCGGATTTGATACAGCATGTAACACAGCTATGGAAGCTATTGACAAGGTAAGAGATACATCAACATCTCATGAGAGATGCTCAATCATCGAGGTTATGGGACGTGGAGCCGGACATATCGCTTTATGGTGTGGTCTTGCGAATGGAGCTGAGGAGGTTCTTCTTCCAGAAAAATATGATTATGATGAGGAGCGTCTTATCGAGCAGATTGCACATGCACGTGAGATGGGCAAGCAGCATTACATAATCATCAACGCTGAAGGTGTTGGACATTCACAGAGCATGGCTAAGAGAATTGAGGAGGCAACAGGTATTGAGACCCGTGCTACAATCTTAGGACATATGCAGCGTGGTGGAAGCCCTACATGTAAAGACCGTGTATATGCTACAATCATGGGAGCTATGGCTGTAGACCTTCTCTGCGAAGGAAAATCAAACAGAGTAGTTGCTCACAAGAATGGTGACTTCGTTGATTTTGATATAGATGAGGCACTTGCAATGCACAAGGGTGTTGACGAGTATATGTATGAGATTTCTAAGAGTCTTGTATAGTTGTTTGTATTTTAATAATAGAATTTTTGACGCTCCGGGATTGATTTCGGGGCGTCTTTTAAAAATGAGGTAAGCCATGATTACAAGCACAAGCAGCAAGCAGATAAAAAATCTGTCAGCATTAATTAAAAAATCCAGAGAGCGCCGCAATCAGGGAGTTTTCGTGGTCGAGGGACCACGTATGTTTTACGAAGCTCCAAAGAACCGCATCAGAAACGTATATGTGTCAGAATCTTATTATGAAAATAGTCAGAATAAGCAGGAAATGGATGCATATATGGAGGGCAGGATGGATAAAATGGAGATTGTGGGAGATTCTGTTTTTAAGCAGATTTCCGATACCCAGACTCCACAGGGAATCATGGCTGTGATAGAGATGCCTCATTATGAGCTGGGTGACCTTTTGGATGGAGACAGGACACATCTGCTTATTTTGGAGAGCATTCAGGATCCCGGCAATCTGGGCACCATGCTGAGAACCGGTGAGGGAGCAGGTATAACCGGAGTGATTATGAACAGCCAGACGGTTGACTTGTATAATCCAAAGACTGTGCGCTCCACCATGGGAAGCCTCTACAGGATGCCATACTACATATCAGATGATTTGGAAGGGACAATTAATTTATTAAAAGAAAAAGGCGTAAAATTATATGCAGCCCATCTGAAGGGAACGTTGTCATATGATGAGCCTGAGTATACAAGAGCCTGTGGTTTTTTGATTGGAAACGAGGGAAATGGTCTCTCAGACCAAATCGCAGATATGGCGGACACCTACATCAAAATTCCTATGGAGGGTAGGGTTGAATCCCTAAATGCAGCGATTTCAGCCACACTTTTGATGTATGAGTGTAACAGACAAAGAAGGAGAAAAAATGAGAATCTGGTTTAAAATATACAAGGACACACGATTGCTTGAGGAAGAGACAATTGAAGACTATTCTGATGAAACCAGAACTCATAAGATATTTAACGCATTAGAGAAGGCATGCTATGATTTTGATTTGCCAAAGCCTATATGGCTTGAAACCAATGTAAAGGAATTTAAAAAGCGTGGCGTGACAAAATTTACTAAGGATAATTTCGTAGAAGAGATTGAATTTGATTATTTGGAAATACATATCATCGAAGAATAGTGATATGTATGGGAGGTATTATAATGGACATCAGACCAGAAAAACTGGATGAGAGTATAGATAGTTGGGAAACCTTGATGTTTTTATACAATTCTGCATTGAAGGAAGTGCAGACCAAGGTGGAAATCCTGAACGATGAGTTTAAGCATATACATAGCTATAACCCCATCGAATATATAAAGACAAGAATCAAAACCCCTGAAAGCATCGTGAAGAAGCTTAAAAAGCAGGGCTATGACAGCACAATTGAAAACATGATAACATATGTTAAGGACATAGCGGGAGTCAGAATCGTATGCTCTTTCACATCAGATATATACAAGATGGCAGAGATGATTGGAAAACAGAATGATTTGACGGTTATCTCAGTCAAGGACTATATTAGGAATCCGAAGGCCAGCGGTTATAAAAGCTATCATATGATAGTGACAGTGCCAATCTTTTTGTCTGACCGAGTGGTGAACACCAAGGTGGAAATCCAGATTAGGACAATCGCCATGGACTTCTGGGCAAGCCTGGAGCACAAGATATACTACAAATTCGAGGGAAATGCACCGGAATATATTAGCCATGACTTGAGGGAATGTGCAGAGATTGTCACTGAACTTGACGCAAAGATGTTATCACTCAACGAAGCAATACTCAAGGCAAAGGCAGAGCAGAGGGAAGCCCTGAAAGAGGAATAGAATGAATATAATCAATGTAGAAAACATTACAAAGGTATATACAGAGAGGGAGCTTTTTTCAAAGGCTTCCTTTTATGTACAGGAAAATGAAAAAGTGGGAATCATAGGCATAAATGGTACAGGAAAGTCCACATTACTCAAGATTGTGGCTGGGCTTGAGGAGCCTGATGAGGGCACTGTGACCAGGGCAAATCATATAGTAATCAACTATCTTCCACAGAATCCGGACTATGATCCTGACAAATCAGTTATAGACCAGGTGATGAGCCAGATTGTCATGACAGAGCTGGACGAGCACTTGAGATGGTCCATGGAGAGTGATGCCAAGTCCCTGCTTATGAAGCTTGGAATAGCAGGCATTAATCAGAAAACCGGTGAACTGTCGGGAGGGCAGAGAAAGAGAATCGCCCTTGTAGCAGCAGTTTTAAAGCCTTGTGATGTGCTGATACTGGACGAGCCCACAAACCATCTGGACTATGAGATGGTGGAATGGCTTGAGAACTTCTTAAGAGGTTTCCGTGGCGCAATAATCATGATAACCCACGACAGATATTTCCTGGACAGCGTGTGCAACAGAATTGTGGAAATCGACAAGGGACATACCTACAGCTATGAGACAAACTACACAGGTTTTCTGGAACTGAAGGCAGCCAGAGAGGACAGCGCCAGGGCCACAGAGAGAAAACGCCAGTCAGTGCTCAGAAAAGAAATAGAGTGGATGCAGAGAGGTGCCAGAGCCCGTTCCACAAAGCAGAAGGCACACATACAGCGTTATGAGGCACTCCGTGACCAGAAGGGACCACAGATTGATGATAAGCTTGAACTGTCATCCATTTCTTCACGAATGGGCAGGACAACCATAGAACTCAATAACATATGCAAATCCTTTGGGGATAAGAAGATAGTAGATGATTTTACTTACATATTCCTGAAAAAGGACCGAATAGGTTTTGTGGGCAGAAACGGCTGTGGAAAAACCACTCTCATGAAAATGATAGCAGGAGAACTGACCCCGGACAGCGGAAGCATAGAGATAGGGCAGACCGTAAAGATAGGCTATTATGGTCAGGAGGTAAGCTTAGACAGCAGCCAGAAGGTCATAGACTATATCAAGGACGCAGCAGAGTATGTAAAGACAGAGGATGGACTGGTGTCTGCTTCTGCCATGCTTGAGAGGTTTCTCTTTCCTGCCAGCCAGCAGTACAGCCCAATCGGAAAGCTCTCCGGGGGAGAAAAAAGAAGACTGCATCTATTAAGAGTCCTGATGGAAGCTCCTAATGTTCTAATCCTTGATGAGCCGACTAATGACCTGGACACAGAGACTCTGGCAATACTGGAGGACTATCTGGATGGCTATGATGGAATAGTTGTCACTGTGTCTCATGACAGATATTTTCTGGACAGGGTTGTCCGCAGAATATTTGCTTTTGAGGGCGATGGAAAAATCCAGCAGTATGAGGGTGGTTACACTGATTATATGTCGAAGCGTCCAGAGACAGAAAACTATATCGGTAAAGTGGGAAACATGACAGCCGGAATGTCGGCAACGGGAAGTGCAGCAGAGGCTGGAATGCCAGCAGGAAGCACCGGACAGGCTGGCAATGCTGGCAAATTAACAGGCAGTGCAGATTCAGCAGACAGCAGTGCCGGCTCGACAAATGCCAATGGAAAAACCGACTCAAGAGATACCTGGGGACACGAGAAAAAGCTCAAGTTCACCTACAAGGAACAGAAGGAATATGAGACTATAGAAGCGGACATAGAAGCTCTTGAACAGAAGATAGAGGAGCTTGATGCCCAGATGTTAAAGGTAGCCAGTGATTTTGGTAAGCTCAATGCTTTGTCGCAGGAAAAGGAGGAGGCAGAAGCCTTGCTTACGGAGAAGATGGAGCGTTGGGAGTATCTGGAGGATTTGGCTATGAAGATAAGTGCGCAGTAATACGGAAACCCACATTTGCAAGATGATTAGCAAATGTGGGAATTATTATATTTAGGAATTGAATAAACCTCACTCATTCCTTAAAGTAATAATAGTATGAAAAGTAGCAGATTCATTATTATAATACATCTGTATATCACCACGATATTTGTTAACTACACGTCTAATGCTTTTGATTCCAAAACCATGTTGAGCAGAGTCTTTCTTGTGAGTCCTAAGCAGGGTTTTATCGGATGGAGAAAATGGTGATTTTCTGCATGAATTAACAGCGGTAATAACAACAAAAGGAGTATTAGGTCGTTTTACAGCATTTAATTCTATATATGAATTCGGTATGATTTCAGCGGCTTCAACTGCGTTGTCTAATACGTTGCAAAACAAAGCAGACATATCTGTGTCAGAAATAAAGTTAAGGATTCCACTTCTCACGTCAACCTGAAAATCAATGTGCTTGTCAAAGCATTCCTGCATGTAGCGGGATAAAATCGTATTGAGCACCTTGTTATCACACAGATTGGCAAATTCCTTCAAATCAGATGAGAGATTAAGCTGCCGGATATAAGCGCTTACCTTGTCCTGCTCACCTTGAGCATTAAGCACATCAATAGTATTCAGATGCTTCTTGATATCATGTATCAGTATGCGTTGATTTTCATTTTGGGTGTGAAGCATCTTGTAGTATCTTGCTGAATCATACTCTTTTTGGAGAAGAAGCTGCATTTCTGTGAACTGTATGTTTTTTCTTTGATTATGGTCACTTATTCCTAAAATGAGAAGATTACTAAGCAGCAAGAGAAAAGCACTTATTGTAATCATGTGCTTAAGGTTTTGTGATACAATTAGGCTGTCACTTATGTTTACAAAGGTTTGAAGAACAAAAAGTGAAGTAACAGGAATAAAAATAAGCAGAAAAACGGATTTATCATACTGTTGTTCTGCTTTTTTTGCCCCTTTTTGAATGTGAATAATAAGATAAATTATTGTATAAAAGGTCAGCTTGCTTAGGACTGCAAATAGGATAATGCTGTGGGCATTTGTGGCATCAACGAAAAAGTGTGGTGAAAATCGTTCAATGATACTGTATACCGCAAGCTCGGATATTCCCATGACAGAAGTCAGAATGACAGAGTGAAAAAAGGCAATATAAAGCTTAATCTGATATTGTGTGAATAGGAATATCAGATTGATAATGAAATAAGAAATCAGGTTGAGCCAGTTTACACCAAACAGGGATATTGCATATGCAGAGAGATATAAAACCGATAATGTAATTAGTGATGGAGCAGAGGACTGATTCTTTGACAGAAAAAGGCTTGACGCGTACTGCCAGATTATAACAGCCTCCACAAAGTAAATTAAAAAATTGCAAATGTTTACTAACATATACTACCTCGTACTTTCTAAATATAAAAGATAGGTTTCTTTAAAAGCACTGTATTTACGTTTGGTCAGGTATGCGTTACAAAGTCCACCAGCCATATGCACAAGGGAATGGTCAAAATCCATGACATGTGCAAGATTGATGATGAAACTGCGGTGAGTCTGAAAAAATTGGTTTTGTGGAAGCTGCCTGAGCCAGTAATCCATATTGTATACAGATTCATAATTTCCCTGAACTGTATGCACGATGACTTTTCTGCTTTGAGCTTCAATCATAATAATTGAAGAGGCAGAAATCGTTGTTACTCCTTGCTTAGTCTCAATTGGAATCGTGTAGGTAAGAGAATGATACAAATCAAGGGCATCGTTCATATTACGAAACAGACGCTGTCGATCTACAGGCTTTGACATATACCTGAAGACATGGAATCGCATGGCATCATCCAGATACTCGGAATAAGAGGTAATAACAAAAATAATGATGTTACTATTTCGTTTCTTTAATTCATTGCCCACATATATACCATTCATACCAGGCATCTCAATATCGAGAAAAAGAATGTCCTTATCACCGAAATCATCAAGCAGGGATTCTCCATTACTAAATGTGGATATCTCAGGACACTTCCTGCCTATTGTTTGGAAATATGAGTTTATGTATTTTTCAAGTAATTCTAAAATGACTGGGTCATCATCACATATAAGTATTCGCATGTACTTCTCCTAAAAAGATATATTATATTTTACATTTTGTTGTGGGAAAATTAAAGGCATATGTGTGAAAAGACATTTTTGCCTATCAAATGGGCAAAAATGTCTTTGATAATTAAAACGATGTTAAAATGTTTGTGTGGGAGGAATTAGACAAAGTATTATGATAATGTTTCCATTTATATTAATGAGAAGATTTAGTGGCGGATATCATACCAAAAATCCATTAATATGTCTGGTAAACTCAAGCATACTATTTTTTGTATTTCTTTAAGCATAATATTGACTGGATGTTTGCAGATACCTTGCTTATTAGTAAGGCTATATAAGGAATATAAAGTGTGAAAATAACAAAATAGAATAAAAAATGTCGTTTCGTGCATAAAGTATTGAATAGTGAAAATAGATGATGATAATAAAGATATCATTGATTACACAAAAATAGCAAAAATAATCTCTTTTAATATTAAAGCCTTATATATTGGCTTATAGATTCAGAGAGACTGTATGGAGGAAAGAAAATGAAAAGAAAAATTTTAGCATTAGTAGCAGCGGTAACAGTATTAGCAACAAGTGCAGTACCAGCAATGACAGCAACAGCATACTGGAATTGTAGATAATATAATGGAGAGGGAAAATGAAGAAAGTATCCTTAATCGGAACTTGGCGTTATCCCGGTATCATTCTAATTGCAATGCAGGGCATACTTTTTGTCCTGCTTGCAATTTTTAAACTGAATGATGCATATCTGGAGAGATGGAGCCAATATGGAGAAATAGATAATACATTTTCGATTTATTTAGAAAACATATCAGAAGACTATAGTGATGAGCTTGAGCGGTATCTATATACGGAGGCAACAGATAATAGGCTGTATATTATAAGAAGAGAATCTCTGCTTGCCAGAGATGGGGCTTTTGAGGGATATGCTTATGGTGTGTATGGTGATTATGAAAATAATGATGTAGGATTGTCTTTTTGTGGAAAAGAGATTGTATCAAAAGAAATGATTTCAGACCTGTTAAAGTCACAGGAAGAACATGCTACACTTGGAATAGAGCAGGGAAGCGAGTATTGTATCAAGGATATTCCTAAATTCCGATTTGGTGAGAAATTTGTGATAAAAAAGCTTCCAACAATGATTTCAGATAGTGGAACGATACAGGGACAATATTTGATTTTGGGGGCAAGTCAGAAAGTGCAAGGAGAGATTATATCTCAAATTGCTGACATTTGCGGAATTGAAAAAGAGCAATTGCTTAAAAGTCTGCATGGAGAAAATCTGGATAATAGTCTGAAAAGGCTGGTGCTTATTATTTTTATTGCAGCCCAGATTATATTGAATTTTATATATTTTCTTTTAATAGCAATTAGAAATCTGGACAAAAAGGGCAAGCTCGCACTTATTGGATGGTCAGGAACAGAAATTTGCTATGAGTTGTTTCATTGTTTTATATGGTATGCAATTTTGATGATTCCACTTCTCATTATAGCAGGAGATATTTGCTCTGGATGGACAGAATTTTTGGAAACATTTATTGTACAGTTTTTTGCGTATTCGGTATTGAATCTGATACTGGTTATTATTGAAATCTGTCTGGCATCGCTAGTTCAGTTAAGTGTTAAGAGCTTGGATGCAATTAAGGGAAAATTTCCAAAGAAAGTATTATATTTATTTGGAATAACAGGATATATAGGTATCAGCATTGCTATTACTGCCTGTGGGATATATATAGATTCTCCGATTAACTATATGAATGAAAATGCAAAAATCTCAAAAAATTGGTCACAGGTATCTGATTACCAGATTCTAAAAAGTATATCAGTTGGAAATGATGAGAGCTCTTTTTCCGGGACTTCAAATAGGCTGAACCAAGATATTTATAATTGGTATTGTGATATTTTCGATAATGCTGGTGTTTACCTTATTAATACAACCTGTTATGATGATGCGGTGCTGACAATGTGGAGAAATAGCCAGATTTATGATTGTGTTCCAGAAGAATCGTTTTGGTATTTCACATTTTCACCATCATATATCAGAGATATTGGTTTGAAAATTGATGAGACAT
Organism: uncultured Lachnobacterium sp.; assembly: GCA_900548765.1. GTDB lineage: Bacteria > Bacillota > Clostridia > Lachnospirales > Lachnospiraceae > Roseburia. The sequence continues at coordinate 513 of URLU01000018.1, read as the reverse complement.
TTTTGGAAAAAGCAGAAAAAGGTACTCGTATTTATATGATTCCTGCCGGACTTGATAGTGAAGAAAAGGAGTCTATATGTGGATGGCTTACGGAAACGGCAGAAGAGGGGATTAAGGAAAGTGATATTGCTACTGAATTTAATAAAAATCGCGAGGTTGAACTAATCGAGTATGATGCAGAAAGTGATTTTTTTACATGGAGCACAGAGGCGGAGGGCTATAGTTGCAGTATGCCGATTATCTATATATGTACACCTGCAAATATGAAATATTTTGAAAGTGAAAGTTTGCGTGCAGTGGGGCTTGATGGCTACATTAAATTTAGGAACTTTGATACAGCACAGAAATGTTTGAGCAGGGAATTGCTTGAAAGCTATAATTTAGCAGATAACAATTTGCAGTTTACTGATGTAGGAAACTATGTGGATGGTTTGCAAAAGGAATTATTACAGACCGTCATGTGGTTTGGAGTAGTATTTGTTATCTTGGTTGCAATCTTAATTGGAATTATGT